>JAOZRT010000174.1 GCA_029940035.1 Desulfobacterales bacterium | reverse complement strand
TCATCGGGTTGGATGTGGGCGGCACCCACACGGATGTAGTTCTTCTGGACCGGCAGGGGGTTGTGCGTGACATCAAGGTCCCGACCGACGCCTCCAATCTGTTCAACACGGTGCTGGAATGTCTTGAAAAGGTCATGTCCGACATTGATCCGGAGGCTGTCAGGCGGGTCGTTCTCAGCACCACCCTGACCACCAACGCCATTGTGCAGAAGAAAATCCAGGATGTGGGCATCATCGTGTCCAGCGGCCCGGGTATTGACCCCCGTTATTTCCAGACCAATGCCCATTTTTTCACGGTATCCGGTTCTATCGACCACCGGGGGCGTGAGGTCGAGCCGCTGGACCCCGAAGAGATCGAGCTAGCGGGGCGGGAACTCCTGGCAAGGGGTATCCGCCACGTGGGCGTGGTCGGAAAATTTTCCGTGCGCAACCCGGCGCATGAACTGCAGATCAAGGCGCATCTGGGGGATGCCTTTGAAAGGGTTTTTCTAGGGCATCTCATATCCGGGAACCTTAATTTCCCCCGCAGAATAGCGACGACGTTTCTGAACGCGTCGGTCTATCCTGTTCACAAGGAGTTTTTCGAAGCCGTCCAGCAGTCCCTCGAGGCCCGGGGGCTGACCATGCCGATACGCATCCTGAAGGCCGACGGCGGGAACATGAATTTTGCATCTTCCATCGAGTTTCCGGGGCAGACCATTTTATCGGGCCCGGCTGCCAGTGTGATGGGGGCCGTGGCTTATGCTGTGGACACGGCCGATTCCCTGGTACTGGATATCGGCGGGACCACCACCGACATGGCCATCCTGAGGGACGGCGTGCCCCTGCTGGCCCCATTGGGGATCAATATCGGTGGTTATCGAACGTTGATCCGCTCCCTGGATACGCAGTCCATCGGTGTTGGCGGGGACAGCCTGGTGCGACTGAGTGACCAGCGGATAGAGATCGGCCCGGAACGTCTCGGACCGGCCATGGCGCACGGCGGCCCTGTACCCACGCCCACCGACGCGCTTTTTGTGCTGCAAAGGGTTGCGAATGGCGATCGGGATAAAGCGGTAAAGGGTATCGAACCCCTGGCCGCGTCTCTGGGCCTTTCCCCGGAGGAGGCGGCTGCTAAAATAGTTGAGCGCACCTGCGGCAAGATCCTGAAGGCAGCTGACCGCATGCTCGAGCGCTTGAACAGCAAGCCTGTCTACACCATCCACGAAATTCAAGAGGGGTGCCAGCTGAAACCGCAGCATATGCTTGTTTTAGGCGGACCAGCGCCTTATTTCGGTGAGGAGCTGAAAAAACTGTCGGGCATGGACGTCCGGACCGTGCCCAAGTGGTCGGTGGCCAACGCCATCGGAGCCGCCCTCGCGCGAACCACCAGTGAAGTAACCCTTTTTGCAGATACCGAGCAAGGGACGAGCATGGCTCCCCGGGAAGCATACCAGGAAGACATCGGCCCTGGTTTCAGCCGGGAAGACGCCATTCGTAAAGCCTTTGAACTTTTAAAGGAAAAAGCGGTCAGAAGAGGCGCCAACCCCGAGCACCTGGAGATGGAAATTCTGGAAGAGTTGGAATTCAATATGGTCAGGGGATTCAACACGGTTGGCAAGAACATGCGCATCCGCACCCAGGTGAAACCGGGGTTGATTGCAGGTTATCAAGATATGTTGCCTGGTTAGGTTGAGAAATAACAAAATTCAAACAACAAATTACAATTAATGTTCAATAATCAAAACCCAAAAGTCAAAAAGCGCTTGGATTGGAATTTGTATTTTCGAACATTGTGATTTGTTTGATATTTATGTTTTGAATTTTGTTATTTAAAGCGACTTGGTTCATCAGAATCAAGTCGCCAAGCCAGACTGTTCCTGTTTGGCAAGCACATACGGAGACACTCCATGTTACGAGCACAACACGAAACCGGCCTGGTGTTTTTCCCGGCGTTTGACTGGGCTATCAGCCCCACCCATCCGGAAAGGGAAGAGCGCCTGCTCTACACCCAGGACCAGGTGAACGAAGAGGGCCTTTTCGACATCCAGGGTATCCACGAGTTCAAGCCCGACCAGGTCACCCTCATGGATGTACAGCGGGTGCATTTCTGTGTGCCGGATCCCTGGAAGGTCATGACGGAGTCCCATTTTATCAGTGCCGGGGGGGCTAAAACCATCGGCATGGCCGTGATGGAGAAGACCGTTGAGCGGGGGTTTGCCCTGGTGCGCCCGCCCGGCCACCATGCCATGCGCGTGGTGCACGGGTCCCGGGGCTTTTGCAATGTCAACATCGAGGCGATCATGATCGAGTATCTCAGGGCAGCCTACGGTGTCGACCGGGTGGCAGTGGTGGATACGGATTGCCATCACGGGGATGGGACCCAGGACATCTACTGGCACGACCGCGACACCCTCTTTATCTCCATTCACCAGGATGGGCGCACGCTCTACCCCGGATCGGGTTTCATCAATGAAATGGGTGGCCCCAACGCTGTCGGCACCACTGTCAACATTCCCCTGCCGCCCTACACGTCCGATGAGGGGTTCCTTTATGCCGCCGAAAATGTGGTCATGCCTATCCTGGATGCCTTTCAGCCGCAGCTCGTGATCAATTCAGCCGGCCAGGACAATCACTATTCCGATCCCATAACCAACATGAATTTCTCCGCCCGGGGATATGCCGAGCTCACGTCCCTGCTTCAGCCTGATATCGCCGTGCTGGAAGGCGGCTATTCCATCGAGGGGGCGCTGCCCTATGTCAACACCGGCATCGTGCTGGCCATGGCAGGCATCGATTACAGCCACGTCCGGGAGCCGGGGTATGATGCAGCCAAGATTCGTCAGAGCCCGGATACCACCGAAAAAATCCGCCGCATCGGGGACAAGGTGCTGAATTTCTGGCAGGACCGGGAAAGTATCAGGGAGAAAGTACACGGGGGCAAAACTTTTGACAAGAGGAGCCGCAGCATATTCTACGACACGGACAACATCCAGGAGGCCCAGAAGGAAACCATCCGCATCTGCGACGACTGCAGCGGTGCCCTGAAAATTGAATCCAATTCGAGCCGTGGTTACAAAGTGCTGGCAATTCACATTCCGCGCAAGGCCTGTGATGCCTGTATGAACCAGGGGTACGCTTGGTATGACGCAGAAGATCCGCAGAAATATGATGGTGTTTATCTACAAGACCGCACCCAGGACACCTACAGCGTAAAGCAATAAACTATAACTTTTATAATAGTGAAACACTCATCACGAAAGCACGGAATCTGAAAAATACGAAAAATAGGTTTATTTCGTGCTTTAGATTTTTCGTGCTTTCGTGCTTTCGTGATAAATATTTACGGAAAGCTCTTTGCTATGTCCCGTCAAACCAAAATTTGTGAAAACCTCCAGTTACGGGCCGACGTTCTGACGGCGATCCGCAACTTCTTCCGGCGCAACAACTACCTGGAGGTGGAAACGCCCTATAGAATACCGGCCCCGGCCCCGGAAGCGAACATCGAGGCTCAACCCAGCGGGAAGTGGTATCTTCATACCTCGCCGGAGCTGTGCATGAAGCAGCTGCTGGCCGCCGGCTACCCGCGCGTATTCCAGCTATGCAAATGTTTCCGGAAAGGCGAGCGGGGAGGGCGGCACCTTCCCGAACTGACCATGCTGGAGTGGTACACGGCCGGAGCCTCCTACCTGGACATGATGGCGCAGTGCGAGGAAATGATCGGAGCCGTTGTCCAGGAGCTTGGCCGCAATCTTGAATTGTCCTACCAGGGGGGGGGGGTGGATCTTGCGCCGCCCTGGGAAAGGTTGGCCGTCAGCCGTGCTTTTGAAAAACATGCGAATGTTTCCGTGGAGGAATGCCTTGAAGAGGGCTTGTTCGACGAGACCCTGGCAATGGATGTGGAGCCCCATTTGGGCAATGCAAGACCTCTTTTTCTATATGACTATCCTGCCGCCTGCGGATCCCTGGCCCGGCTCAAAACCGGCAGCCCGCACCTGGCGGAAAGGTTCGAGCTGTACATCCGGGGGATGGAGATCTGCAACGCTTTTTCGGAGTTGACCGACCCCCATGAGCAGCGCCTTCGCTTTGAAGAAGAGATGGAAATACGTAAATCTTCCGGAAAGGCAGCATACCCCCTGCCGGAAACCTTCCTGAAATCCCTCGAGAAAATGCCCCCGGCTGCCGGCAATGCCTTAGGTGTAGACCGGCTGGTAATGCTGTTTGCCGACACCGCTGTTATCGATGATGTCGTTGCTTTTACGCCGGAAGAACTTTGACCATAGAACGTACATTCCACAGCAAACTGAACAAGATTCAGGGCAATTTTTGATTACCCAGGAGCTACGGAACTGTAAAGATATCGGTTGTGAAATTTAAGGCTACTAGGAATTCGACTTGTTCAGCCTTAAACGGTCGAGCCAGTTTTCTTTGCTTCTCGACAGTCAATACCAAAGTATTGATAAACTTGGTGGTCATCATAAAAGAGGTCGGTCGTTTCGTTTGCCGGTTATCCCAGCCGGTAATGGTTATGTTTTTTTCTTCGAGGTATTGGCGCATGTTCCGCTCCATTAGACGCCAGATAAGAAGCGCAATCAGAAGCACCAAACCCAGGACCTCAATACGTTGGGGTTTTTTGAGAAAGATGCTGTTCACGATGACAGGGTCTTTGAGGAAGCCGAAGTTCTTTTCAATGCCGTACTGCTCTTTGTAAAGTGACAGCAGGGCTGCCTCATCCCAGTATTCTCCATTCAAGGTCTGCGGCACGTTGCACAACAAGACAAAGCATCCGGCCTGAAGGTTCAACGGTTCGATGGCTTTGCTGTCTTGCTCGATGCGGGCTTGTAGTTGGTGGCGATATCCTACTGGAGTTCGGGGACGGTCTTTTGCGGGTCGCCCACGACCGAATTTGGGAACCTCAACGATCTCGGTGCTGATCTTGTGATAACTTCCATGAGCTTGGATTTGAAGGTTTTCAGCGACCGACTGAGCATCGGCAGCGCAAAAAAATCGGAGTTCGTGGCTTGTTTGATCAGTTTTCGCAACTGTTTGTTCTTTTTGTCCAGCAATCGCAGAATGCGTTTTTGCCGCCTTTTGTCATGAGCGCTGGAATGGACCACGATGGCCCGGTATTCGTGTTTATAAAGCGAAACAGTGGTATCAAAGGCGCGGTAGTGGGCCGAGGGGCGGTTTTTGGTGGCCGGAGTCTGGGATAACGTACCGATATCGATCCACTGGTCGGCGGTCACAGCCTGTTCGATAGCCCGTGAGCATTCCTTGTAGGTTGCCGGTAATCGGCTGAGAAAGTGAACCCTAAATAGATAAACCTTCCCTATCCAACGTAGGGTCATATTTTAAATAGTTTTCACGTCACCGGAGCAAACTTATTTAACGTTTTAACTTAAGGAGGGCAGTTCCGATTCAGAGGGATGTAGCCTTTTTTGCATTTTCGTAAAAAATAGGATATCTGTAATTACGATTGGGCTCTTTATTTTAGTGGAAATATCATAACCACAGAATTGCCTGTGGTCAGTAAAATGGGTAGGAGAATCGAAAAGATATAACAAAAGAGGACAAACTTCATAGATACCAAAGGAGGGCGATATGAGAAGTGTAATGAGGAAAATACTTATATTGGCAATCATTCCAATTGTGAGCCTTATTTTCACTATTTCAGTTTCCGCAGAGAACATTGAAGAAACCGCCAAATACAAAGCACCAACTATGGATCAGACACTTGATTTCATCCAGAGAATGACGACTGGAACGTTAGATTTTGAACCGGAGGAATGTATTCTGATTACCAGTGCAGTAATAAATAGGGCAACCTTTGAATATAGAATCCCGCTAAAGGATATCAACCCCAGCCCGGGGCATGTAAAACAGCGTCTGACCTATGTTGACGTTGCCGTGGAGAATTATAAAAAGAAGATCCAGCGCATAGGAAAAGATGGGAAAGAGGATTGGAAAAGCAAAGTGAGTATATGGACAGAAAATGAGCAATCAGCTAAAATGCTTGCGAATGCCTTGCGTTATTTGATCAGCCTTTGCGGCGGAAAGACCTGTGTCGGTTGCGATCCTTTTCCGTGGGAACGGTGATGATTTGTCATTCAGAAAGGTACCTTTGCTTTTGTATCAGAGTAAGAACCAAAAACGGTTGCATGATACAAGAATCTATTTGCAACCGTTGCTGCTTATATGGGATTTGAAATTACGGATACCCAACTTATCCCCAGATAACACAATTCTGAAATTACGTGCATGATGTCACCACTCAATAAAATTTTCATGATATTGATTTCTAATGTTATCGTTCTTTCATTAGTTGAATATTGTGTAATTATTCAGTGTAATATCCGGTTACTACTACCTATCCAGACTACCGTAGGAATTCTTCATAATTCGAATTTTACCGAAATAAAGGTGATTGCATCATGTCCGGCGTTCTTTCTCTGCTATAGATTGTGTAACAGAGTGAGATATATCTGCAATATCAGTGGGTTGACATAATCCAGGTGGAATCCAAAAGTAGGCATGACGTCAAAATTACGTTGATTAAAACCGCTAACCCGAACTTGACACCTGTTTCCTGTTAGAATATAAAGGAAGAAATCGTTACATTTTACCGAATTAAATCGTTACAATTTAACGGTTAAAGCCATTGCAATTTACCGAATACAACCAATGGGGCAGCCAAATTGCACTATCTGCCAAGGATTGTAGACAAAGAGCTCGCTAACAGATTGGCCTCGACGGGGGCCGTTGTCATAGAAGGGCCCAAAGCATGTGGCAAAACAGAAACCGCTCGCCAGATTGCCGCCAGCGAAGTTCTCCTCGATATCGATGCAAATGCCAGGCAAGCTGTTGCCATCGATCCGAAACTGGTGCTTGATGGTGAAGTGCCGCGTCTGATCGATGAATGGCAATTAGAGCCTGCTATTTGGAATCATATCAGGAGGATTGTGGACGATCGCGGCCTGCCAGGTCAGTTTATCCTGACCGGATCCGCTGTACCGGCAGATGATATCACACGGCATACGGGAGCAGGAAGGCTGACACGTCTCCGCCTGCGCCCGATGACCCTTTTTGAAAGCGGTCATTCCAACGGAGCCGCCTCAATCGGTAGATTCCTATCCGGTACATTTCAAAATTTCCCCGACCCCGGTCTGGATGTCGCTGATATTGCGGAACGTGTGGCAACTGGAGGCTGGCCGGCGCATCAACGGTTGACGACTGAACAGTCGATTCTGGCCGTACGGGATTATCTGGAAGAAATTGTTCGTGCTGACATTAGCCGGGTGGACCAACGGCGGCGAGATCCTGCCAAAGTAATGAGAGTTGTGCGGTCGCTCGCAAGAAACATAGCGACACCCGTGGCGCTCAGAGTTCTTGCCGTAGATGCCGGGGGCGTCGATGGCGCTCTGCAAGACGAAACCGTCAGAGGATATCTTGACGCTCTGGCGCAGTTGATGATCATTGAGGATCAACCGCCATGGGCTCCCCACCTGCGGTCGAAGTCTATCCTGCGAAACGCATCAAAACGCCATTTCGTTGATCCCTCTCTTGCTGTGGCAGCCTTGCGAACCAATCCCGAAGGCCTTTTAAAAGATCTTAATTTGTTTGGATTCCTATTTGAATCAATGGTTATCCGCGACCTGCGGGTATATGCCCAGTCCAGCGATGCGAGAGTGCTTCATTACAGAGACAACACCGGTCTTGAAGTGGATGCCATTGTTGAAACTGGGGACGGACGTTGGGCGGCATATGAAATCAAGCTAGGGACAGGCTACATAGACGCCGCGGCAGCCTGCCTGTTGAAGTTCGCTGAACGAGTCGATACCAGCAAATGTGGATCGCCCGCCTTGCTTGGAGTCATTGTTGGCACCGGCTACGGATATATGCGAAAAGATGGCGTGGCTGTCATTCCCGTTGGAGCCTTGGGCGTTTAAGTTGGGTAAAAAGCGTTGTCGTTCATCTCTTGTCATGATTTCTTTTTAAAATGATTGGCGATTTGGTGGGCAAGCATTGCTATAGCGGACTCAAAGGTTTTGATGAAAAGTGCAGCCAATGCACTGCTCGAAAAATATTTGAAGATGGACGCTTACACACCGGACACCATGTCTGGAAAATCAAAACCGGAGAAATCTTCCACCAGCATGTCATCACGGTGCCTTTGCGGATGGCCAACGGTTCATTTGACACGGTCATGGAAATGGCTGTGGATGTGACCGAGACCATGAAACTGCAAGACGGTCTCCAATTCGCGCATTCATTTCTGGAAACTATGGTCAGCACCTCTCTGGATGGAATCGTGGCTGTGGATACCGAAGGCAATGTCACTATCTGCAATCCCGCAGCGAGGTCATTTTTTTCCATCAGACCGAATGAAAAGCTGCGGCCGGAAGAGTTAGGCAGCATTCTGCCCGAGGGGTTCCTGGATCAAGTGGTTTCAAACAGGCAGAACGTCTACATACCAGATACGGCCATCATCGATGCCGCGGGCATTCAGAATCCGGTCCGAAGTTAAGTGATCCAGTGGAAGTGGCGCAAGAGGTTTATGAGATGTATGCCCAGAAGGCAAAGGCTTCCGATATTAAGCTCAATCTTGATGTGTCGGGCAGCATTGACAAAGCGGCACTGGATTACGACAGCATACATGAATGTCTGGCCAATTTGATAAGCAATGCCATAGACGCCTGCCGTGACGATGAAAACGGGGGCTCAAGGATTCGCGTGCGGGTGTTTGAAAAACAAAAAATTATTCATTATGAAGTTGTCGATGACGGATGTGGAATGGATAATGAAGTGAAAAAGAAGGTATTCACGACGTTTTTCACCACCAAAGGACTTAGCGGAACCGGATTGGGTTTGCTCATGACCCGAAAAATCATCCAGGAGCATGGCGGCAGGATCAAACTGGAATCGGAACCGGATAAGGGAACAACCTTTCGAATTTTGCTGCCGCGCAAACATCTGCCCAAAATCGTATCCGTCGGATCGGATGACCCGGAATAATGGAGATTGTATGAGCTATTCTAATTTTTTAAGAGCCCAAGGCAAGAGTGGAAAACCGCCCACCATTGAAAAAACACAGATGTCCGTTGAGGAAAAAGAACGGGCCCAAGAGGGCCTTTGCATAAAATGTGGCTTGAGTACGGCAGAGAAGAACAGTTACGTTTGTATGGAGTGTCAGTCCGAAGATACGCTTGAGGATATAGAAAATGAGATTCAGGCCCTACGCCATCGCTTGCTCAATATGCAGTAGTCTTAATCTATGATTTTGTCATTTAAAAGGCGGAAACATGTCCAATCAATTTCTAACACAGATCCACGACCACATCACCCGCCAGATAGAAGCTACTCTCGGCGAAAAGGCTCAGGCACAAGCCAAGGGAGATCGTGAAAGGGAAACATTTTTAAAGGGAAAAGCAGATGAGATGCTGTCCGCTCAAAATTTTTTAAGCCATCATTTTGATCTGACACAAGCCCGAATGGAGCGGGATGCCACGGCAGGCCACCGGCGTGACCCGGCGTGCGCGTGGGGCAGCTCATTGCGTGATCCAGCGTTTCGGTTGTCTGCAACTGGACACGGTGGCC
>JAOZRT010000506.1:844-2533 GCA_029940035.1 Desulfobacterales bacterium | reverse complement strand
GTTGTGGCAATATACTTTCCATGCGTTCCATCAATATTTTCAACATCCGATCCGCCTCTTGCATCAGTGATTGCTGCACATCCGAAAAACAGCTTATCCGTTTGGCAGGCAAGGGGCGCGAACTTCTCAATCAGGACTGGATTCGGGTTTGGCGCTAACATGGGCATAAACGTCCAATTGATACACCCGGCAGCTGTAGATATGCCGGAATCGCCCCTGCTCATTTCTTCATTTAACAGGCAGGCGGTAATCAAATCCGATTCCAAACCACCGTATTCTTTTGGCCACGGTGCACACTGCAAGCCAAAATCCAACATGATTTTTTCTAAAATTTTGGTGTAAATCTTGTGCTCTTTCCAATCCTCATCAAGCTCATGCCGAATTGGCATTATTTCCTTTTCTACAATCTCCCGGCAACTTTCAACAATTCGTTTTGTTTCGTCACTAATCCATTCCAGCGGCAATGAAAACTTGTCCTCAAATTTCATCATCAATTTCCTTTTCAATTAAAAAACCTGTGTTTTTGAGTTATCAAAACGTACGATCATACCAGTAACCCGATTTCCGGAGACGGATTTCGGATTTTTTGTTCGTGCGGCCGGCAGCATGATATCACAGCCTTTCAGGGACGGCAGAATGTGATGATTAGTTGGAGTGATCGCAAAAAGCAGGGTCAAATTTGAGTCAGCTCTACATGGATAAATAATCCATCTGAACAAACCTATTTGTTAATTGTTGAAATGAGACAACCGCCACCGCCACCACCGCTACTGCCAGTGCCGTCATTATCCACATCCGCTTCATTGCAGTCGGGTGTACCGTCAGCATCCGTGTCGATGTCTGAAATGCCACACCCGCAAATGCCTGGGGAAACCTTATCCGGATCATCAGGACATAAATCGATACCAGGATTCCATCCAGACAGTACTGACCATAACCACCAAGCAGCGTAAGCTTTGCGGTTAGCATTTAAAGCTTTGCTATGAGCCGAGCCACAATTGTACCAATCTACGCCCTCTGTATGAGAATTTTGCCAGGCTATAGCCCAGTTCGCATCGCGGGTCCCGTTTCCATCGCTGTCATAATCACAATTGTCATCGACAAATTTATCTCCGTAGTAATCCCCTTCTGGATCGTAGATTTCGATGTCGTAGAAATCATATAGAACCTTATTGTTAGTGATACAATAGTTTCTAATTTGCTGATTTCTTAGATGGAGATTTCCAGCTTCTCCTGTCCCGTCAGCATGCCCAGTCATATAAACAAAGGTTACATCAGGATAATCTTGTTCCAGCTGAGTCATTGGGGATAAATAATTGTCTATTATCTTTTGCTCTGTCATAGAGGATACTTGGCCACACCAGGACCAGATTATAACGTTTACATCCGCATTGGCAGCATTATTCAAATAAGCTCTGGTATTGTTTACCCAGGCTGGATAGTAGCCGACATCACCTGCCATCGCATAGTCATGAAGATCAAGAGCTCCACCCAACCCTCCATTATTCCACTGAAAAATATCATCCGGAAGGGTCATTCCCAAACCACCATTGTTCGCAAATGGAACCAATTCATTCATTCCAGTAATTAATTGACTGCCATGGGATGTGTGACCATATGCTATGTGTAGATTTGCTTTTGCCTGTTCAATGGCTGCAGGTATGATGCCATAGTTGATGGAATTAAATT
>JAOZRT010000506.1:0-834 GCA_029940035.1 Desulfobacterales bacterium | reverse complement strand
GCCTGAGGGATTGTTGCTATAACAGTAGAATTAAGATCGATAATAATAGGCTCGTCAGCCATAACAAAGGGGGAGGCAACCCCAAAAAATAGGATGCATACAATTAGGGATTTATAAAAGGATTTCATTTGATCCTCCACTAAATAGTGTAAATGATCATGCTATATCTCAATTTGATTTATAATTATAAGACATTGAGGTTAAAATAAAAAACCTTCAGGCATGCAATCCCGAAGGTTTTAATGAGTAGTTTCGGTGGCCCGGCTGCCATAGCTTTATAAGCGTTAGACCCGTGGTTTTGCGCCTCCGCCTTTCAACGGATATGCCCTTTCGATCTATATGTTATGTACATTTTATTTAATCGGAATACTAATTGTCAATAAAATTCTCTATAATGGCAAATTTTGATAAGAGTAGGTCATTTTAAGCAATGGAGAACATTACCACCCTAACCAAACTACTGATACCATCATTCCTACGTGCCAGGCAAAGTCAATCTTCCGTTTCCGTGGCATGGGGCCTCCTTGTGGAAAATATTGATAGTTGGATTTAGGATATCATGAATGGAACAGACTTGACAATTTAGGCCGAAATCAGGCTTGCGTGGGGGGAATAGTGTGAGGAGCATGTATTTTACAAAATAAAACAGGAACTCAAAATTGCTTCTAAGTCCCTGTTATTATTGATGGCGTCCCCAAGGGGATTCGAACCCCTGTCGCCGGCGTGAAAGGCCGGTGTCCTGGACCAGACTAGACGATGGGGACGCAAACAAATTAACTAAATTTTGGTGGGCCGTGCGCGGCTCGAACGCGCGACTCTCTGCTTAAAAGGCAG
>JAOZRT010000505.1 GCA_029940035.1 Desulfobacterales bacterium | reverse complement strand
GTTCAACAAAAGAGAGCAGAGAAGGGTCATAGGCAAAAGATATGTAGATGCGGGCCGCGTAGTCATCACCCTTTTTTTGACGGGCATCTCCTTTTTTCAACACCCCGGCAACCTTCCAACGCCATTCCAGGATGGGATATTCGCGGGGGTCGATCTCAATTTTACGGATAAGTCCCGAGGCTGAAGATTGGCTCTGGGCTCTGATGACAACTCTGTCGCCATCTTCCACGCTTTGGTAGTGCGTGTGATCAGGGATCTTGTCAAAGGCAAGCTTCTCCCAGCCAACAGGAGGATGCGTACCCACATCGCCTGATGAAAAATCTCCCACAATGATGTTTTCAGGACCCTCGGCAAACACTTGGAAAGGCGCTTGCCAGATAATCATCATTGTCGAAAGCAAAATCACTGAGATTATCGGCGTATGGAAAAATGGCCTCACTGGAAAATATTCCCTTAAATTGCATAATCTAAATGACAACAGATAGATGGTAATGTGTTATGGGTTCCGGGAAAAAATCGTGTGAAGATACTGCACTGTCTCCAGATGCTCCAATCCGTTTTCATGGGCTCGCCTGTAAAACAATTCCAGATCCTCGAATGTGTCGATATCTTGCCATTCGGGAAGCACATGCACCTTCAAACCAGCCTGATCGACCTTTTGCATGGTCTCCGGAAAAACCTGCCCGGTTCCCCAGGATACATTGTCGAACACCTCTTTAATAAAAGAAAGCCGATTAAACCCGATCAGATAATACCCGCCGTCAACAGCCGGCCCAAGGGTCATGTCATTTTGGGAGAGAGAATCGAAAGCCTGGTCGAGAATTCCTGAATCAAGATCTGGAAAATCGGAACCGATCAGAAGGGCCTGGTCTGCGGGAGATGTAGTCCTGGTAAAGGCCTGCATAAAAGCGTTGCCCATCCTTTGGCCGAGGTCCGCGCCAGTCTGGGGAGCATAGGCGGATGCCGGGCCGAGCCATGCCTTTATCTCGCGCTCCCTTTCAGGTGGCAGGTAGCAAATGGTTACGGAAAAACCACTTTTTTTAATTGCGCTCAGGACATCCTCGACAAAATACCGGTACAGGTGGAGTATCTTGTCCTGATCCAGATGCGTCTCCAGGCGTGTCTTGACCCGGCCCTTTTCCGGATAACGAACAAACAGGAGGACATTTTGATTGCATTCAGTCTTTTTCAACGTATTAACACCTGGATTTTGCACGAGTCGGAGGCTTCCATAGGAAAGGCGCCCAAGGGTGAAGTCGTAGTTCTTTACTTCGAACCCCTGGCAACACAGCAAATAAAAGTTTATCAAATTTCATGCAAGATTCAGGGGATATCCAGCAGCCTCCAACGCTTGTATAGCACGGTCGCAGGTCTCCTGTTTGACCAGAATGTAATCCGTGTCAAAGGTGGAGATGGCAAATATGCTGATCCCCTCCTCGGCCAATACTTTGGAGATACCCGCCAGAATACCGGTTAAGCTAAAGTCCAGCGGCCCCAGCACTTTGATGCAGGACCACCCGGCTTCCTGCCGTGTCCCTGACAGCACAAGATCTTCCGGAACCACGATGGATAGTTCGTCAGATGTGCGGGTGATTGAAAGGAACGGGTTGTCCAATACATTTTCCGGGATTGGAGCGTCTGCCCCCAGGCGGTGCAGGGTAAATTTTTCTTCTAACAAAGAGAGTTTGGGCTTCATTTGCCGGTCTTGTCCCTTAAATGCCGAACTTCGAAAAAATGACCACAGCTAGTACAATATAATTCTGCTTCATCTATGCGACACCGCATCTGTTTCAAGGGTTGACCGCACCGGGGACATTGGTTCGATGACTTGTCCGTCTCTTGTTTTATTTTGGTTTCCTTAACTTCCATTTGATTCCTGTTCATACAATAACGGTTGCCATTTTATCAGACTGGCTATTTCACGGCAATCTCTCTTTCATAGCCAATTGATTTGTACGGAAATACCACCAAGGCAACCGTTACAAACGGTTCATAACATAATCCCATATATCGGCCACGCTGATAACCAACGCCGAGGACGTGAGCGCCCCCCCGACCGAATTGCCTTGGGACTGGTTGAACAGCATGTAGGCGGATTCATGCTTAAAACGTGTCTTTTTAGCCTGGATGATTTCGGTGGCCAGGCCCATATCCTTGCCTACTGTCGGCACATACTGCCGCCGGCAGATGATCAGCAGATCGAAATCCTGGGACTGTCTCAAGTGCTCGCGCAGGCTTTGAATGATGGGTTCGGCCATGGCCTGTTTCACCCCAAAGGCGAACAGTTCCCGGGCCACGCCTATTTCAATGAGATTGTCGGTTGAGTATTTCTTGAAAATGCCGACACCCTTGCTTTTCAGGTCAGGAGCGATAAGGCCCAGGGTAAGCCACGATTTCAAGAGGGACGGGTCGATGTCCGGAAATATTTTCAACACCTTGCTGTGAGAATAGCGCTGCATCTGATTCGCTCCTTGTCTCCCCCTACAGCTCACCCTCTTTCTCATACACATTGGCAATACAGCACAGAAAATTGACC
>JAOZRT010000173.1 GCA_029940035.1 Desulfobacterales bacterium | reverse complement strand
GTGACCACGTTGGCGATGGATGATCCCGATACCAGGCCGGTTAACCCGGATGAGATCACCGCGGCCTTGGCGGGTCCGCCCTTGAGATGGCCCAATCCAGCGAACGCGGTACGGATAAAATAGTTCCCGGCTCCGGCCGATTCGAGCAGGGCGCCAAATAGAACGAACATGAACACCATGCCGGTGGAAACCCCCAACGCTACGCCAAAAACCCCTTCGGTTCCCAACCAGTAGTGGGACATCCCCTTGGAAAGACTGGCGCCTTTGTGCGCGATGACAGCCGGCATATAGGGGCCGAAGAAGGAGTAAATGATAAACACACCGGCGACCACCATCAAAGGCGGGCCCAGCGCCCGGCGCGTGGCTTCCAGCAGCAGAATCAACCCGACAACGGCGACAATCAGGTCCATCTGGGTCGGGGCACCCGGACGTTGGGACAGTCCTTCATAAAATATCAACAGATAGGCTGCGCAGAACGCCCCCACGAGTCCCACAATCCAGTCCTGAACGGGAATATAATTCCGGGGCGATGACTTAAACGTAGGATAGGCCGTAAAGGAAAGAAAAATGGCAAAGGCCAGGTGGATGGCCCGGGCTTCCGTTGAATTAAAAACTAAAAAATTAAAAAGATACGGCAGCGGAGATGCATACCAGAGCTGAAAAAAGGTCCAGGCCAGCGGTACGTAAAAGAGAATTTGTTTCGGAATCGTGCCGGTTGGATTACGGGCCCCTGTATCCGACTCGGCAATCATCTCCTCAAGTTGTTTTTCGGATTTCAGGCTATCTGTCGATTCGGTCATTGCGATGATTCCTTTTTTAGATATTGTGCCGAAGTCAGGGGCGGCGATTATCCGTCCCCTGGCCTGATTTTATGGGCTTTAATTCATTTGGATCCCGCCTATCGACCTACGCATGCATGGCGAGTTTTTTTGCTGAAAAAAGAACAACAACATCCGATATCGTCATTGCCAGGAGGAGGACAAAGTGCACCGTTTTAGCGGCGCACTTTATCTAACCGCTGATAATTACATCAGACCTGCTTCTTTGTAGTATTTCACGGCTCCGTCATGCAAGGGAGCGGAGAGACCGTCTGTGATCATCTCTTCTTTTTTCAGAACCACAAATGCCGGGTGAAGTTTCTTGAACTGGTCGAAGTTTTCGAAAACCGACTTGACCACGGTGTAAATGACCTCATCGGGAACCTTGGCTGAGCTGACAAAGGTAGCGCCCACACCAAAGGTTTTGGTGTCGGTGCTGGTTCCGCGGTACATGCCACCGGGAATGGTTGCCGTCCGGTAGTAGTCGTTGTCTTTCACCAGCTTGTCGATCTCGGGGCCGGTGACGTTGACTATCACTGAATCGCAGGAGGTGGTGGCTTCTTTGATGGATCCGCTGGGATGACCCACGGTAAATACGATGGCGTCAATCTTGTTATCGCACAATGCACTGGCCTGCTCGGCGGACTTCAGCTCGGAAGCCAGTTTGAAATCTTTTTTGGTCCAGCCCAGCGCTTCCATGACCACTTCCATGGTGCCGCGTTGGCCGGATCCGGGGTTGCCGATGTTGACCCTTTTGCCTTTCAGATCCTGAAAGTTTTTGATGCCGGAATCCTTACGGGCGACAACCGTGAATGGCTCGGGATGCACGGAGAATACAGCCCGCAGGTTTTTATCAGGACCCTGGTCCTTGAATTTACTGGTGCCGTTGTAGGCATGGTACTGCCAATCGGACTGGGCTACCCCCATGTCCAGTTCGCCGGCCCGGATGGTATTGAGGTTATACACGGAACCGCCGGTGCTCTCCACCGTGCAGCGAATGCCGTGCTCTTTCCGGGTTTTATTTACCAGGCGGCAGATGGCCCCGCCGGTGGGATAATAAACACCGGTCACACCACCGGTCCCGATGGTGACGAACGTCTGATCAGCCGCCTGGGCGGCAGGAGTGCCCATGAACATGGCAAATCCGAAAAGAATCGCAATACTGAGAATAATGGTTTTTTTCATTTTAGCCTCCTTGTTGGTATGTAAGAGTTATACGGTAATGCCTCAGTAGGTATATATGCCAGCAAATAGGGAACCCTCCTTTCATGGTGCCGACATCGTGGGAAAATAATTGGGTCAGTAAGAAATGAACCATATTTGAAAAATCCAGCTTATTCACTAACAAAGCCTTGTTTTTTACACAACCTTTTTATTGCCCGCCAGTTTTGAGCAAAATTCTGGCATCCACCACGTTCAACCCTTGCTCATAGACAATCACGGGGTTGAGATCCATTTCCGCTATCTGCGGATACGCTTCGATAACTTCAGAACAGATGAGCAGCAGACTGGTGAGCGCCTTCTGGTCTTTGGGGCGGGTGCCCCTAACGCCATCCAAAACCGGAAACGATTTTGTCTCCCTGAGCATATTTTTGGCCGAGCGCGGAGAAATGGGCAGCACGCGAAAAGATACGTCCTTTAAGATTTCAACCATGATGCCCCCCAGCCCATACATGATGATGGGGCCGAATTGGTCGTCGATTTTTGTGCCGATGATGACTTCCACGCCTGACTCCGCCATTGGAGATACCAGTACGCCCCGAATATCCGCTTTGGAATTATATTTGCGGGCCTCTTTGACAATGCTCTTGAACATACGGCGGACACCTGCAGCGCCCGACACGTTGAGCCGTACGCCACCGGCATCGCTCTTGTGCAGAATATCCGGCGAAACGATTTTCATGGCCACTCCGCCGTCGATGGCGTCGGCAATGGCCATTGCCTCATCTTCAGTCTGGGCCAATTTGTCCTTGGCAACAGGGGCGCCGTGCAGGGCCAGAAGCGCTTTGGCCTCATACTCCAGCAGGGATGTCCGGCCGTCCGCAAGCGCCTTTTGAATAATCTCATCTCCTTCCGGTTTCGCTTTGATCCCGTGCTCGAGAACAAAGTTTGCCTTGGCCTTGTAGGATTTCAGATAATCCCCGTAGGTCGACAACACACCGATGCATTTGCAGGCAATGTCCAGGGAATCGTAAACCGGGATGTCATAATAGCGCAACAGTTCCAGCGCGTGCGGTCGGGATGAGTTGAAAAGGCTGTGCAGCACGATGGGTTTATTGCGTTTTTTTACCATTTTACCCATCTGATGAGCAGCGTCCTCTTCCATCAGCGCCAGGCTTTCGGCAAACCGGATGCCGTAGCCGCCAAAGAGTCCCACGATTAACAACCCCCCCACGCTGGCATCATTCAGGATGATGCGGGCACAGTCGGCGAAAATGGAGGGATCCGCATCCGTACCGCCGGCTACATCCACGGGATTGGGTACCGAAGCGGCAAAGGGCAGGATTTTTTTCAGCTGGTTTTGGGTTTTTTCGCTAAGGGTCGGTATGCTGATCCCCAGGTCTGTGAGCAGGTCGGCGGCGATGGTGGCGTGACCGCCGCCATCGGCCAGGATGGCAACGTTTTTGTTTTTTATGGGCGGCAGGCTGGACAGGGTTTCAGCGGCCGGGAAGAGCTCATCCGAATTTTCGATGACAATGATGCCGGCACGTTCAAAAGCGCCCTTGGCCACCTCGGACATACCGGCCAGTGCACCGGTATGGGACCCGGCCGACTGCCTGCCCGTGGAGGAGCGCCCGCTTTTCAACAGGACAATGGGTTTGTCCTGGGTGGTTTTGTAGGCCTGCTGGAGAAATTCACGGCCCTGACGCATGCCTTCCACATACATCAAAATGGAGCGCGTTTCAGGATCTTTTCTGAAAAACTCAAGGTATTCATGGAACTTGATGTCCGCCTCGTTACCCACACCGACGTAGTAGGAAAATCCCTTGCGGCTTTTTATTTGTGCCTCGGTGATCAGGGTCAGAGCCATGTTGCCGCTCTGGGTAAGGAGGGCGATGTTCCCTTTGGGTGCATTTTTCAGTCCCACCAGGTTCATGCCATCCTTGAGGTTCATCATGCCGGAAGTGTTGGGGCCGATCAAACGGATATGATGCTTTTCGGCTACGGCAACCACATCATTTTCGAGGGTGCGGCCCTCCTGCCCCAGTTCTCCGAATCCCCCGGCAATGAGAACCGCCCCGCTGACGCCCTTTTTGCCGCAATCTTCCAGAATGGCCGGGATGGTTTTAGCCGGGGTTGTAATCAACGCCAGATCCACGGGGCCTTTAATGGCCGATACCTTTGGAAAGCATTCCAGGCCTAATATATGCTTCTCTTTTGGGTTGACGGGATAGATTCTGCCACTGTATTTTTCATCGATGAGGGTTCGGATGGCCTGATAGCCTCTTTTGGTTTCATTTTTAGAGGCTCCCACAATGGCAACGGACTCCGCATTCAGTACTTTTTCAAGAGACATGCTCCATCTCCTTCATTAGAAAAAATCAGTTGTTTTACCGGGCAATATCAATATTCCAAAATATTGATATCAAACAGAACTTAGGAGATGATAATTTTTTCTAATGTATATGAATAAGATGTTAATAAAATTCGAAATACGGCTAACGCTTTGGCTGAATACCAAGTAGTGTAGGGCTTCAGCCCTGCTGAAACTTGATAATTGGACATTGGACATTGATTATTGGATATTCAATTTCAATACACTCACAAAAAGAAATACTTTGTGCCCTTTGTGGTTAAAATTTTTATAATTATTTTTCCTTTCGACTTTCAAAATCCTTCAGGGATTCCTGTCGCTCCTTGGTGGACACACATGCCAGGCAGGCTTCGACTTCATAGTCCATGAGCGCCTCGAGGCTGACTTCCCCCTGAGCCATCAAAAATCCTTTTTTAATCATTTTTATTGAAAAGGATGAATTTTCGGCAATTTTTTTAGCCATGGCATAGGTTTCATCCATCAGGCTGTCCAGCGGCACAGCCTTGTTGACCAGGCCGATGGCCGCTGCCTCCCGTCCATCGATGTATTCGGCCGTAAAGAGCAGCTCCCTGGCTTTGGCCGGGCCGATCAGGTCCTGAACAAGACGCATGGCGCCCCCCGTGACCGAAGAGGTGACCCTGGCTTCCGGCGAACCGATCTGGGCCTCTTCGGCGGCGATGCGGATGTCGCAGGCCAGGGCCAGCTCATATCCGGAACCCAAAGCGTACCCGTTGATGGCTGCGATGGTGGGCTTTTCAAAGCGTATGATTTTGCGGGAAGCTTCCTGCAGGGCCACAAGATAGTCGCGGTAATCTTCGAGGGAGCGGTCCTTCGAATCTTTCAGATCGGCGCCGGTGGAAAAAGCGCGCCCCTGGCCGGTAATGATCAGGACCTTTATGGCGGGATCGGCCTTGACATCGTCGAGGGCCTTCTGAAAATCGTTCCACAGCTGTTTGTTCATGGCATTGAGGACCTTGGGGCGGTTCAGCTTGATGATGGCGATATGATCTTGCTTTTCGTAAATGATACATTCAAAATCCATATAAACTCCTTGTATTTAAGAGGTCGTCAGAATATTAATATTAAAAAGAATAATCTTAATAAAACAGTTTTTTAAGCATGAGAAAGCCTCTATAAAATGGGTAAAGATTCACCACAAAAATTTTCCCAAAGGAGACTTTCCCATGCATCACAAAGCTATCAAAGCCGAGATTAGAAAACAACTGAAAACACGGTATCCCCACTGGCAACGTCTGACCAAAAAAGAAAAGAAAGCCATCGCCAAAAAAGTTTTAGATGAGGTTGTTAATAATTATGATTTGAAACAAGAGGTTACAACACCTCTTGAAGTATTGCTTTGAAAGAGATTCTATGCCGGCAATGGTGACAAATAGCGATCCCACGGTAAGCGTGATCATTCCGACGCTTAACCGGGGGTGGGTTCTGCGTGAGGCCATCGAATCCGTGCTGGCCCAGGAATATGCTAATGTCGAGTTGATCGTGGTCAACGACGGGTCCACGGATGACACTAAGGATATTCTGGCGGGGTATGAAGGCATCACTGTCCTGGAGCAGCCCAACAGGGGCGTGAGTGCCGCGCGAAACAGCGGGGTCGCCCGTTCCAGGGGCCTACTCATAGCTTTTCTCGATTCCGACGATATCTGGCTACCGGAAAAACTTTCCGCTCAGGTAGACTTTTTTCGGAAAAATCCGGAGGCTCTCATCTGCCAGACCCAGGAAATCTGGCTGCGCAACGGCCGCCGGGTCAACTCCGGCAAGCGGCATCAAAAACAGTCCGGCATGTTTTTCGAGCGTTCCCTGGAGCTCTGCCTGGTGAGCCCGTCGGCCGTGATGATGAAAAAGGTTTTTTTTGAGGAAATGGGCAGGTTTGACGAAAGCCTGCCGGCTTGTGAAGATTACGACCTCTGGCTCAGGGTCAACGTGCATCACCCCATTTATCTCATAGACCGGCCTTTGATTGTCAAGCGCGGCGGTCATCAGGACCAGCTCTCTGCCAATCCGGGACTCGACAAATACAGAATCCAATCCATCATAAAATTGATCGACAGCGGCGGCCTTACGCCTGAGCAGGCGTCAGTTGCCATGCAGGTTATGAAAAGAAAGTGCGGCATCTATGCCGCCGGTTGCCGGAAACGTGGCCGGCTGGATGAAGCCGCCCGCTACCTTGAAATCATGGAAGCATATACTATCGATTGACAGCAGCTTTACCGTAATTGAGCCTGATTGTTCATAAAAATGTACCTGTATGTGCTGCCGAATGAAGCTTTATAGGGCTCACATGGGAATGAAAATTTACAATTATACCCACTTGACCTGGTCGATGCGGTAATGAACGGATATGGTATCGCCGGGGTAGATGTGCGGGCGTTCTTTTTGGTTCGTGGCCATGCGCAGGGTAAAGGGGTGGCCTCCCACCAGGACTGTGGCAAACACATGGCCTGTCTTTTTTTCCAGGCTCAGGCGGGAGACCGTGCCTTTCAGCCTGTTCAATTCATCGGTTTCAGGAACAGGCTCCGTGACGGCGGGCAGGAGATCGATCAGGGCCGGGGCTTCCGGATTTGGCGGGGCAGGTACGCGCAGCAGCTGGGCATCTGGCAGGACCTTGCCCCACTGACCTGCGCTTAACTCGTGCCAGGGGCCGAAAATAACGGTCTCGCGGCCCTTCCCTAAAATCTTTCCTTTAAACAGGTGCAGGACTTCGTCGCAGATCTCGAAAAGCCACTGCAGGTCATGGCTGGCGATCACAAGGGTCGTCCCTGATGCCTGCCGTGCTCTGAGGGCGGCCTCCTTGATGAGTTGGGCGCTGCCGGCATCCACGCTGGCAGTGGGTTCATCCAGCAGAAGGACCGTCGGTTTCAAGGCTAGCCTGGCTGCCAGGGCTACTCGCTGGGCCTCCCCCCCGGAAAGTGCGTACCACGGCCGCTGGAGAAATTCGTCCCCCTCAAGTCCCACCATGGCAAGGGCTTTATGGGCCTTTTTCATCAACGAACCGCCCCCCCCTCTCAATTTCAATCCATAGGTGACATTGGCGAACACATTGCGTTTCATTAAAAAGGGTTCCTGGGGGAGCAGGGTGATGCGAAACCGGGCTTCCTCGGAAAACGGCTCCACCTTGTGGCCGTTGAATTGGATTTCTCCTTTGGTAGGTTTCTCGATCAGGCCTATCATTTTGAGCAGGGTGCTTTTTCCGCTGCCATTGGGCCCGATGAGTCCGACAATTGAAGCCGGCCGGATGCCCAGGTGCTCGATTTCCAGAACCGTCCTGCCGGCATATTCGTGCTTCAGGGCGTTGATTTCGAAGATGGGAGCCGCCATCGTCAATATCTCCGCCGCAGAAACGACACGGAAATATTTACGCCAAAGGCGATGATCAGGAGGACAAGCCCCAGGGCCACGCCCATGCCGAACTGTCCCTTGTTGGTTTCCAGTGCGATGGCCGTGGTAATGGTGCGCGTGTGCCATTTAATGTTACCACCCACCATCATGGAGATACCCACTTCCGTCATGACGCGGCCGTAAGCGGCAATGGACCCGGCCAGCAATCCGTGACGGACTTCCCACAGGCTGGTCAGAAAAAGTTGGCGTCGGTTGGCGCCCATGGACATGATGGCCAGACGCAGCTTATTATCCATACTTTCGACAGCCGTGGCGCTCAGGCCGATGACAATGGGCAGGGCCAGGATGGTCTGGCCCACGGCAATGCCCGGCAAGGTGAACAGCAGGCCGAAGTCACCCAGCGGGCCGCGGTGGGTCAGGAAGGCGTAAACCAGCAGACCGATAAAGACGGTGGGCAGGGCCATCAGGGTGTCCACAACCGTTCTGATGGATTTTTTGCCCCTGAACGTAAAGTAACCCAGACCGAACCCGAGCGGAATGCCGATGACCAGGCTGCAGCCGAGGGAGTAGCTTGAAACCATCAGGGTGACCTTGATGGCGGAATAGGTTTCCGCGTTGCCGCTCAGCAGCAAGGCGAAGGCCTGGATGAAACCGTCAAATAGAAAGTCCATGGTTACATAAACAACAAGGCAATTAAATTATAATTATTTGTTATGATTAATAATAATACAAAGACAACATAATATCTTGGAAAGTTCTAAAGGTATATCCGAAGGATGGTATCCAATTTATCATGTTGTTTACCCTTCGGGAAAGCCTGAGGACTTCAGATTCTGTGTTGTCAAGAGTTCGAAGTAAAACACTACAACGTCACCCTCGACGCCTTGACTCTGAAGCCCTCAGACTTTTGTAACCTTTAGGGGCAATACTTCTGCCCGGCCCTTTGTGGCCGGGCAGGAATAATTATCACTATTTAGCGTTGGGTGTAAACAGCGGTTTTCCCAAAAGCTTGAAATCTTTAATCAACTGTTGGGCGTCAGCACCGGTGATCCAGTCGGTGAACTTCTTGGCCAGGTCGTATTTGGCCTTGGGGCAGTGGCCCTTGTCGATGGCAATCACGCTGTACTGGTTCAAAAGGACTTTATCGCCCTCCACCAGGATTTTCAAAGGCGGGTTGCCGTTCATGTTGGCTTCGTACTTGATGTAGGTCCCCCGGTCGGTCATGGTGTAGCCGTTGCGTTCGGCCGCTATGTTGATGGTGGTCAGCATTCCCTGGCCGGTCTGAACATACCATTTCTCTTTTTCCGGAACCGGCAGGCCAGCGGCTTTCCAGAGGGAAATTTCCTTTTTGTTGGTGCCGGAATTGTCGCCGCGGCTGACAAATACAGCCTGGCCTGCTTTGATGGCTTTCAGGGCATCGGCTATGGATTTGCCTTTGATCCCGGTTTTGTCTGCAGCAGGCCCGATGATAACGAAATCGTTGTACATGATTTCCCGACGGTCAGAGCCGAAGCCGGCATTCACGAATTTTTTTTCAGCCGGGGGCGCATGAACCATTAAAATATCCACATCGCAATTTTCACCGAGTTTGAGGGCTTTCCCGGTGCCTGTAGCGGTCCACTTGACCTCGATGCCTGTGGCTTTCTTGAAATTCGGCATCAGGTAGTCCAGGAGGCCTGTGTTGTCAGTGCTGGTGGTGGTGGCCATCACCAATGTGTCTCCGGCGAAGGCTGCCGCCGGGATCAAACAAACCGCTATTAGCAGGCAGATAAATGCTGTCCATAACTTTTTCATGTCAAACTCCTTTTGCGTTGAATAATATCTACTATTTCATCTAACTCCCTTCATAAGCCACCGGCTCAGCCGGTGAGAATTGAAAAGGTTCTACCG
>JAOZRT010000504.1 GCA_029940035.1 Desulfobacterales bacterium | reverse complement strand
GAACCTTTTCAATTCTCACCGGCTGAGCCGGTGGCTTATGAAGGGAGTTATAAGGGCGAACGTCTGTTAGCATAATGGCACCTATAATTTTTTTTCTAACTTTTTATGCGAAAGCGCATATACGAATAGGTTGTTCATGGATATGCCAGGTCGAAAGCATTGCGGACAAGCTCGATTTGGTTCTCTTTTCCCTGGGCCAATATGCTGACCACATCAAACCTGGCATTGGCATCGATCTGGCTGGTCATTTTGAGGTAGTATAGCGCAGCCATGGAAATGGCTCTTTGTTTTTTAGGGGTCACCGCCCATTTCGGGCTGCCGAATGTTCGGGAGCTTCTCGTTTTAACCTCAACAAAAACCAGGGTTTTTTTCTCCCTGGCAATGATGTCGATCTCGCCGGCTTTGGAGCGGAAATTCTGCTCTATAATCTTATAGCCCTGTTTCTTCAAATAACGAACCGCAACAGACTCCCCTTTTTTGCCAATTTCCTGTTTGCGGTTGGTCATCCTAATTCTCCAAATTTTATCTCAGCAACATTCGACATGGATTTTTCACAAATATGGTAACTACGCTGCACTGTAATTTGTTGAAATCCGTTTCAAAAACCCACTTTTGGGAACCTCAGGTTACGTATTCCTTCACCCCTTTGAAACTCCTGCGGTGGATGGGCGTGTACCCATATTCCCGGATGGCGGCCTTGTGGGCCTTGGTGGGATAGCCTTTGTGTTTGGCAAAACCATATTCTGGGTAGCGGCAATGGTAATGTGCCATCATGTTGTCCCGGGTCACTTTGGCAATTATGGAGGCCGCGGCAATGGATACACTTCGAGAATCCCCTTTGGTAATCGGGGTTTGTGGTAGCTTGGAATCTATCTTGAAGATGCCGTCGATGAGAAGACAGTCAGGACGGGGTTTAAGACAGGCAACGGCCATTGCCATGGACTGCAGGGAAGCCTGCAGGATGTTGATCTCATCGATGCGATTCGGCCCGACAACCCCAACGCCGACGGAGGTGGCGCGCCCGTATATCTCACCGAACAGGGCCTCCCGTTTTTTGGGGGTCAGGCGTTTGGAATCATCGACACCATCGAGGTTGAAGGAAGCCGGCAGAATGACAGCTGCAGACACAACGGGGCCGGCCAGGGGACCCCGGCCGGCCTCGTCGATTCCGGCTATGAAATGGAAACCGTCCTGCTGCGCAGCGCTTTCAAACGCCCACATGTCGGTAGTCATTTTATCCTCAGACGTCTTGCCTCTAAAGCCCTCGGGCTTTAGGCCACGTTGGGATTTTCTTTAGGGTTTGTGTAGAAATAAGTTCGCAGATTTTCAGAGTTCAGGCGCCCGCTCAGCAAGGCACGAAAATGCAGAAATATCTGGCATATGTCGAATTTTCGCAACGCAGCTGAGCGGGATGGATGGGCGCTGAAAATGTGAAGTTATTTTTGCGCGAGCCCTTAGTTGAAACGGCGTTCCCTGATCCTGGCCGCCTTACCGCGCAGTTTACGCAGATAGTAAATTTTCGCGCGCCGCACCCGGCCTTTGGTGATCACCTCAATACGGTCGATGATGGGCGAATGAAGCGGAAAAATACGTTCGACGCCTACACCGTAGGACACCTTGCGGACGGTAAAAGAAGCGTTGGTGGACCCCTTGCGCTTGCTGATCACCACTCCCTGAAAGGCCTGGATACGCTCTTTTTCACCTTCCTTGATTTTGACATACACTTTGACGGTGTCGCCCGGAATAAAGTGGGGCAGGTCCAACCGCATCATCTCTTTTTCCAACTGTTTGATCTTTTCCATTTTACTTACTCCAAATATTTATTTTACACCTATATGAAATTCAGCCTTTAATCGGGCAGACACAAGGCCTGCCCCTACATGGTTCTGACCTCTGTCCTCTGAGGTTCTGTGGTTCTGACCTCTGTCCTCCGTGGTTCTGATCTCTGTCCTCTGAAGTTCTGTGGTTCCGACCTCTGGCACTCCGGCTATCGGCAACCCAGCGCCCTGTCCAGAATAATGGCCGCCGCCGATCTCACCGGCAGGTGGTTGTAATCCGACCAACCTTTGATGGGTTCCAGGATGTGATCGGACTGCTCTATAAACGTTTCCCCAAGTCCCCAGGCCGTACCCAACGCCAGCACCGTGGGCGTCCCCCTGCCCAGCAGTTCTTTGAACTTACCAAAGGACAAAAGCGGCGGTTTGGCTCTGGCACTCGTGGCCACGGTCACGGGTTCCGCATTTTCCTCCTGCCGGATATCTGCGATAACGTCAGCGTATGACGCTTTCACCCTGATCAACAGAAGGGCCTCACGCCTGAGGGGGTTATACTCCCCGCCAGCCCCGGTTACCCAGTGGGCCACGATTTTGTCCACGAGCTCCGCCTGGTCCTCGAGCGGCGTCACCACGTAGAAGGAGCGCACCCCATACGTTTTAGAGGTCCTGGCTATATCATGCAAATCCAGGTTTGTCACCGCCGAAGCGATGGTGTCGCCGTTTTTACTGACCACCGGATGGTGAATCAGTGCCACGTGCAGATTGGGCC
>JAOZRT010000503.1 GCA_029940035.1 Desulfobacterales bacterium | reverse complement strand
GGAGGGGACACCTGCAAAAACAATTAAGGATGAAGATAAAATACCTAAAAATATAATTAAAAATATTTTTTTTAGAGTGACCATAAATTTATTTCAAAAATTTAACTATTTGACCTTTGAAAATCGTGATTTAATATTCGCCCAACTATCTGTTGCCAGGAAGCTTTCATTCATATTGTTCAACATGCTCAAAAATTTGGGCCAGGGAGCAGAAAAAGTAGAAATATCCGGCTTAAAATTGATCCTTACTGAAGGATCTAAGGGACCCAGAACTGCCTTTGGCTGATCAGATGCAAGCTCATGCATTGGGTAGCCAATAATTGAATCACAACCAGTACCAAACGGTGCAATCACATCGTATGGTGTCAATGAGTCAAAATTCGCCAACCCATGGAGACCAGAGATAACGTCCTGATTGCCAAAGAAAAAAACCACCTGTGGATTATCCTGTTCTTCAAGCGTATCCCAACGCTTAAATACAAGGAATTTCCCTGTAGCCTGTTTAGGTGGACGGTGTTTATACATACTATTAAAATGCTCATAGCTTTTTTTAACACGTTCCACATTGCAGACATAGTTTTTAACATCTTCAGTGATTTCGATGGTAAAACCAAAGGGCAGGAAGGACCCGAAACATCCCAAGTTCTCCATGTTAAAAGCACGGGCGCGTCCTTTCCTTACCGGAGCTATTTGGCTAAAAATGCATGTAAATCCCTTGGCATTAGGCTTAGGCGCGCTCGGAAATTCTATGTTATTCAGCTCATTAGAGTAAAAACAGGCGATGGGCAGGTCGCAGCCGGGAAAGTGTTTTTCCCATGCTTCAATAAAGCGTTCCTTGATTTCGATGTTCATGGTATTCTCCTTTGTACGATCTTTTTTATGCTTTGCCAGCATACTAATGTTGGTTTTTCAAGTCTTGTGATATATAATAAACATACTGTACAGGAGTGTCCAGCAAAAATTCAACCCTATAAAAATGAAGACACCAAAAATAAATAAAAATAAACATGTAAGTAAGGACCAATGGCTTGCAAAAGCGCTTGATACACTTGAGTCGAAAGGTGTTGAGGGCGTCAAAATTGAAAGACTTGCCAAGCAGTTGGGTATATCAAGAAGCGGATTCTATTGGCATTTTAAGAACCGGCAAGATATGCTGCAGCACCTTCTTGATTATTGGGCACGTGAATATACGGGAGTTATCACTGATAATGCAGACATGAAAAAGCTTGATGCGAAAAGACGCTTGCTTATCAACATGAAAATGGTCAGGGATAAAAAACTGGCAAAATACGATCTTGCGATGAATGCCTGGGCGAAGGTAGATCCGCTGGTATATGAGGTTGTCAAAAAGGTTATTAAAATGCGTCTTGATTTTAACCGTACAATTTTCGCAGAGTTGGGGTTTGACGGCGATGAGCTTGAAATGCGAACACAATTATTCGTATGCTACCATTCTTGGGAAGAGATAATGTTTGCTGACGACAATGACGATAAAAACCAAAGGCTGCTGAAACTACGCCATAAAATGTTTATCACATAATTGTCATAGACTATAATTCTTCATCAGAGGGTGAAGGAAATTTCTGACATGACGTGTATGTAAGATCTCGGTCCCTCTCAGCATCAACCTAAAGAGAGGAGACCACAAATGTTATCTACAAAAATTGACAGTGGGGCGTCAAGTTTTTCCAACAAGAAAACTTATCCAGCCAGGGGCAAGCGTTACTCGAAAGCCCAGAAGGAGGAGATCCTTGAATACGCCAAAGCCGACAGTGTTGAGGTTGCGGCATCGAAGTTCAATGTGACCGGCACCTCAATCTATGAATGGCGCCGTGCCTTGAAGCGTCGTGGAGGAAATGATGGTTTCCCAGGGGAAGAGGGGAAAATCGAAGTAGAGGATCCCACGTTAGATAGAGACCGTCGGGTTATTGGGATGTGGCGCCAGCACCCCGGCTACGGACCGAGTCAGGTTCGCAATATGCTCAAGCGTGGAGGCTTTAAAGTTTCGGTGGGCACAGTGCGGCATGTGATGGAAGAAGATGGCTATCTCCCGCCGACCCTGAAGCGCAAGGAACATGTCGGTCGCTATGAGGCAGGACGGCCCCGGGAACTGTATCACCTGGATTTCTATCACTTTTATGTCCATAAGCAAAAACAGTGCGTGTTGTTCATCGAAGATGATTATTCCAGATTCATCGCCGGCTGGACAATGGCCCCAACCGAGAAAGCGGACCCGGTGATTGAAAGCTTTGATCAGTCGGTACAACGATATGGTAGGCCGGATGGAGTGATGACGGATAGAGGTTCTGCTTTTCATTCCTGGAAAGGGTTGTCCCGCTTCGAGGCCCTGTTGGAAGACTATGAGATCAATTATTTCCTTGCCAAAGAGGCAGCGGTTAACGGTAAGGTTGAGGCCCTCAACGCCAGTTTTCAGAAGGAGTGCGTGGAGCAGAATGAATTCATGGACCTGACGGATGCCGCTCGAGGAATAGGACGCTGGGTAGAGCACTACAACCACCGGCGTACCCATCATGGCCTTGGCGGG
>JAOZRT010000172.1 GCA_029940035.1 Desulfobacterales bacterium | reverse complement strand
TTTTATACTACGATCACATGAACCTAAGAAAAGAGGCTGATTATGACAGAAGTTATAAAAGATCCCTACAGTGAGTTGCAGACAATAGAATTGAGCCATCCATGGGGACACGGTGTACCTTCCTACCCGGGGCAGGATGATGTGAAAATGTTTCGCGCCGTTAAACATGCTCAGCATGGTGTGCTGGCATACAGGATCAACACTGTAATGCATACCGGCACACATATGAATGCACCACTGCATCTGATTCAGAAAGCTGCTGACCTTGCAGCCATTCCCGTTGATCGATTCTTCGGTAATGGTGTTGTCCTGGATATACCTAAGAAGAGTTATGAAGTGATCACTGCCGGTGATCTTGAGGGCGCAGGATCAGCAGTTCAGCGGGGTGATATTGTTGTTATTAATTCCGGATGGCATCATAAGTATTCGGATGGCATAGAATATTTTGGTGAGTCCCCTGGTCTGTCTAAAGATGCTGCAGAGTGGCTGGTGGCGAAAGAGTGTAAACTGGTAGGGGTGGATATGCCCCAGGTGGACCATCCTCTGGCAACTTCTCTTGGACCGCATCGGGGCGGGCCAACTATGAATCGTCTGGCAAAAGCGTACGAGCAGGCTACCGGTCTTGATCCTGAAAAAGAACACCCTGACTGGAATGTTGCCCATAAGATTCTCCTGGCCGCGGGGATTCCTACAATTGAGCAGGTTGGCGGTGATGTTGATTCTCTAGCCGGAAAGCGGGCTACTTTTGCTGCAACACCATGGAAATTTGAATACGGGGACGCCTGTCCTGTCCGTTTTATGGCAATGATCGATCCTACCGGCACATACAGGATTGATTCCGGCAAATAATTAACTTCAGAGGTAAAGGAGAGTCAATAATGAGCCTTGAAATATATAATTTAAGTCATGCTTTTCATCACCATATGCCCGAATGGCCATCAACACCCAGTGTCAACGTAATCGTTGACAAGTTCCATGCCAAAGATGGTGTTTACCAGATGAGGTGGGATGGGATCATGCATCGCTGCACCCATATGGATGCTCCCATTCATGTAACCGAGGATACCCCCGGGATTAACGGTTATCCCACATGGCGTCTCTGCGGTACCGGAGTCGCCGTGTCAATCCCCAAGGGAAAGTGGGGGGTAATCACACCGGAAGATCTTGAAAATGCAACTCCTGCGATCAACGAAGGAGACATTGTCATGATTAATACCGGATTTCATCATAAGTGGGCAGACAGTGATGAATACTTTGCCTACGGTTGCGGCATATCAGGCGCCGGCGCTCAGTGGCTGGTAGACAAAAAGGTGAAGTGTGTAGGTTATGGATGTCAGGCAAACGACCATCCCATTGCAACCAAACTGGTTGATCATGGGCTTGGCCCATCCCAGCCCCATTTGATCAAGGAATATAAGGAAGCTACTGGTCGTGATCCGAAAGAGGATTTTCCCGACTGGGAACCAGCTCATAAAACCCTTATGGTGAAAGGCGGTATTCCCGGCATAGAAAATGTTGGCGGGGATCTCGACAAGGTAACCGGCAAGCGCTGCTTTTTTATGGCTTTTCCCTGGAGGTGGGCTGGCGGTGATGGCTGTATTGTACGAATTCTGGCAGTAATCGATCCTGACCAGACATTCCGCTTTGAGAAAGGACTGTAAATAATTAGGCAATGAGCGTGGCGAGGGACAATCAATCCGTTGCTGCCCCTCACACCTCACACTCCTCACTTCCGTCCATGAATTTTCCCACAGCCAAAGGAGGCAAAAACCCCGGCCAGGCAAAGCCCACTGAAAACAGCAAAGGTGCGACAGATGCTTTGTAACAAATCCGGATACAATTCCGGGGTGATAGTGTGCTCTCCCACATACAGAGAAAGAATCAGGGTAGCAATTCCCATGGACAGCACCTGCCCGAGAACACGCATGGTACCCGATGACCCCGCCGCAATACCAAGATATCGGGGCTCCACCGAGCCCATGATTGCATTCATATTCGGGGAAGAGAAAACGGCAAATCCAAAACCAAGAACCGCAAGCACCACAGCAAGAAGAAAAACAGAAGTATCCGCACTCAAAAAGCTGAGCGAAAAGAGAACAACAGCGGTAATGGCCATACCTACCGAAGAGAGAATACGTGGTTCAATGCGATCAGACAGACGACCGGCCAGGGCCGCAAAGAATACCATCATCAGCGGTTGTGTAATGAGTACAATTCCGGTCATCCTTGCATCCAGTCCTTTTATGTATTGCAAATAAAAACTGAGGAGAAAAGTGAGGGCAAAGGTCGCACTATAATGAATCAGAGCAGCTGCATTTGAAAGGGCAAAGGCCTTATTTTTAATAAAAAGATTAACCTGGAATAACGGCTCTTCAATTCTACGCTGCCACCAGACAAATCCTGCCAGTCCACAACATCCGGCAACAAACAACAACACACCCGACAATTGCCGCAGGGTGGAGATGCCATAAATAATAGCAATGAGTGAAGGCACATATAAAAAGAGCCCGGGGAGATCATAGTCCTCCTCCGCCGCATCAGCCCATTCACCTTTTAAAAAAAGAAGGAGTAAAAGAAGAGGGATTCCCCCGAGAATAAAAATTGCAATAAAGAGAGAGCGCCATCCCAGGTAATGGGTGAGCAAGCCACCGAAAAAAGGGCCCGTCATCAAGCCAGTGTACACAGCGGTAACCGCAAGCCCGATCACCCTGCCCCGTTGTTGCGATGGGAATACCGAGGTCAGAATCGCCATGGATGTGGCAAAAATCATACCTCCACCCAAACCCTGTATCGCTCGAAATAAAATGAGCAAAAAGATATTGGGAGCCAATGCGCACGACAATGAACTGAGTGCAGAGATAGCCAGACCATAACCCATTATTTTCTTCCGACCAACAATATCCGCAAGCCTGCCCATGGGAACCAGAGAGACGCCTGCGGCCAGCAGATAAGCGGTAGCCACCCAACTGAGCAGCACAGCATTTATACCCTGGGGCTGAAACTCTTGTTCAATGGCAGGCAGAGCAAGATTGACGGAAGAAATCATAAAAGGTGTGATAAAAGAGCTGATCGTCGCTACAATCAGCGCAGAATGCTGAATTTTATTCATCTGAAGTTTCCTGGAAATTAAATCGCATAGCTCACCTTCACAATCTGATTGTGGCTGATAGTCTGAACTGTGTGGCTATTGTCAATGGGACAGGAAATATATATATCAGGGCAGAGGTAATTGAACGGGCTCAGAAAAATTATATTTCAACGACTCTACAGTAGATAAACGGAGACTTTATAAGCCCGCGGGTGCTGGCCCGAATTTCACAAGTGAAGTTTGATGGCGTTGTAAAAAGTCAACTCTACGACATTACAGGTTTTTGCCAATACCTAGGTATACTTTATGTACAGCCTCGACACTGACAAAAACACTATGCAATCATCTTAGTTCGGGTTAGGTGCGCCAGATAGTGCCAATGCTCACCTCATTTTCTACCTCGATAACACCTTCAACATTTTCAGCTACATCGGTAATTGCGTTCAAAATGCGCTCCGAGCGGGCTGTGCCGGTGATAGTGACATAGCCTTTAAGTGCCGTGGCTTCTAAATACGAACCACTCGTTTCCTCGTTTCGGGTTAAAGTCGACCAGACGAGACTGGCAAGAAGTTCATCCGCAAATTTTTGTCGAGAAGCATCCGTGGGATTAAAATCACCCCGTGCGATTATCCTGAGAATCACCTCTTCAGCACTTTCAACGCTAACTCGCCCGATATTAAAGACAAGGTCATAGAGAGATGGATCTCTCCACTCAAAACCATACATATGGCGGGTCCATTTATCAAATTTTTTATCGCTTGCCTTAATATGTGCCATAGCCTGCTCGCGGTCTCCCCCCAATTGCGTCATGGCAGTTTCTACACGATAGGCCTCATCGGCAATGACAAGTATACGCAGCACATGGGGAACCTGCCGGATCAACTCCTGGCCAGAAAATCCGTGATAAACAAGATCCTGTTCATCACAACGTTTGAGGAATGCAGCCCGAATTAAGTTGAAATGAGCCTCGCGTTTGTCACGATCCCTCTGCCAAAGCTTGGGTGGTTCAGCCATTGCTTCGACAAGTTTAGTCTCTTCAAAATCAAAATCTTCCGCAGCACCATGAATGAGCTCCTTCCTGCTAAGGCAGGGATATCCTAATTCGCTCGCCACATCCTGAGCAACCTGTTCACCGCCACTGAATACTGTCCTTGAAATTGTTATGATCGCCATTTCAGTTCCTTTATTGTAATACCATTATTCCAACAATATTCCACGTTTAGCTCCAACACAGAGCTAAAATATGTATTGCAGTTACAGAACCATAGGAATATCACCTAGACTGAGATCCTTGCTGGTTACTATATTTTCCATTGTAATCTCTTTTCCATCTTTTTCGATGGTAAGTGTAAAAGTCCTGTCATCCTCAAGTCTGCGGAACCAAAAATCGCCAAAATTATCTGTATCAGCGGTAAAGACTTCATCTGATCCAACATCCTTTAAAGAACACTTGGCACCTATTATAACCTCTTTTTCCTCAGGGTCATAGAGTGTTCCTCCAATAAATTTCTTTGGCAGATTCTTATAGTAAACCCGTGATTTTGTACCAGCTTCAGGGTTGATGAACTCGGCTTCTGCGATAAACTCAGTAAAATCTGACTCTTCACCAAAACGTAGTGCATCAGTCGGACACTGGTCAACACATCGTGGAACCGTCCATTCGGGGTCATTATCCAGTAGATGGGTACAGCCAGTACATTTCTGAGCCAGGTTCAAATTTTCATTGAAAAAGATAGCGTCATGCGGGCAAGTGGCAACACAGAGTCTACAGCCAGTACATTTGTCTGGATTGATGAGAACAATACCGTCATTACGCTTTTCAATGGCATCGGATTCACACTGTTCTATACAAGGCGCATCATCGCAATGGTGACATAATTTTGGAATATATGACACTTTAACTTTGGGAACCTGGCCGCGCACATATTCGTCGATTCCGATCCAAAACTGCCCCGTATCCGGCTGCGGTTTAGCATAAGGAGTCCAGTCATTTGCTACGTGCTCATCTTTACAGGCAATCTGACAACAATAACAACCATTACAAACCGATAGATCAATATAAAATGCCTTCATTATTTTTCCCCCTCCTTTACCACCCAGGCGTCAAATCGCAACCCGCCGTCCGGTTGATATTTGCGTTCAAATGCTTCCGGATAGTCATGGCGCCACTGATCCATCTCTGTCCCGGAAAGTCGTTCCACCTGGACCAGATAGCCGCTGGTGGCCTGACCAACGCAGTTTTCTGAAATAATTCCATCGGGCGAGATAGTATTAATTGCCCCACCCCGATCAATTTCACCAACCTTGATGGAGTCGACCCGAGCACCATGGTCGATGTATACCACCCCCGGCCGGAGACGCTCTGTCACATAGGCACCGGCAAGTACAATCCCCCGTTGATTAAAAATCTTGACAATGTCTCCGTGTTTTATATCTCGCTTTTCTGCCTCTGAAGGATGCAACCACAGCGGTTCGTATTTGTATCCGTCTGACCCGATTACCTTACACGTCCCCACCTCCCGAGTCCAGGTGATGTCGTCACATTGGGAATGTACCCGCCAACGGCCATGGTTGGACATGAGCAACAGAGGATACACTCTTGCCCTGCTACTGGAGAGACGCTCATCATGCATGGCACTCTTCTCGATCCACTTTGGAATTGGAGGTCGCTCCTTGTCATCGGGAAAGTGCCTTGCTAATGCCTCAGAATAGAACTCGAGCTTACCGCTTTTGGTACCCAATCGGTGCTTTTCGGGATCTTTATAAAACTGCCGGAACCCTGGAGAGTCTGACTTCCAGTCCTCGGCTGTACTGTACATCCAGTATTTTTTCTCCTTTAGTTCCTCCCAGGTGACAAGTTTTTCACCTCCCATATGTTTCCATATTCTTTCCTGCATATCTTGAATGGACAGTCCTTCAGTAAGTTTTTCCTCCAGACCAAGTTTTTTTGCCACTTCAACGACTATTTCAAAATCACTCTTAGATTCACCGATAGGTTCTATTGCCTTGTCCTGAATCATGATATTGGGCTGTGTTATCCCCTGGCGTACGTTGGTAACAATATCATCAACCTCCATAAGAGTGTTGGCAGGAAGGATAATATCCGAATACAAACAATCGTTTTCCAGCCAGGGGTGCTGAGCGACGATGGTCTCAATTTTTGGATTCCGCAGGGCGAGTTCAGTTTCGTTGCCACCGTTCCAGCACGTAATCCGACAGGGAGTGTCGGTCCAGATCATGTGAATTTCACTACCACCCTCCTCTTCCGGGATTGGGTAAGTGTACTCATTGAACTGATCGTGGGCCAGGACTTCGATGGCCCCGGTACCGCGAAAACTGATAGGTTCATCGGATTCAATAGCCTTATGAACCAGGCACTTGGGCAATGCCTGCTTCTGCCAGGAAGAAATGGAAGACATCACTGGAATGGAAAGACGTTCCTCAAGCTCCGGATTCCAAACACCACCCGCAAGGCTTTGTCTTCGGGGCATTCCAAAATATGTCAATTGCAGCTGGTGGACTCCCGGACCACCCAGGCCCTGCATCGCCAAAAGAATCACTTCCAGGCGGGCATGCTCATGGGAATATGGTCCTCGAATTAGACCACCGCCGAAGTAATGGGCAATCGAAGTAATGTTGGCTGCGAATTCCCGGGCAAGTGCTTTAATTGTCCACTCCGGAACACCGCATTTTTTTGACGCCCATGCTGGTGTTTTAGGGACACTATCTTCTTCACCAAGCACATAATCAGAAAACTCATCCATCCCGATGGCATGAGTACGGATATACTCCTTATCATAAAGATCTTCGGTCAGCCATACATGAATTATAGCAAGCTGTAGAGCAGCATCTGTATTTGGCAGAACCGGAATCCATTTATCGGCATGAATAGCAGCACCGTAATTTAAATCCGGACAGATATAGATCTGCTTCATACCGATTTCCGACCAGAAATAGCACAGTTTACTGGCAAATTGTCCGGTAAAGCCCCAGGGGGTTGTCTCAGGATCACATCCCCAGAAAAGCATCATCTCAGTATGCTCAGTGGCATCGTTGACAGTGTTGGCGGCAGGCCACATATTGCCCTGAACCCCATTACCCCATACGTGTTTCGCGCCCCAGTACCATCCTTCCCAGCTGTCAGGATTGCGCACCTGAAGGGTAAAACCACCCATATGATCCAATAAATTACCCGCATGGCCGTGGGGTGTATTAATTGATTTGCATTCACCATGACCATCTCCCTGCATCAAAATCCCATGGACACCGTAGGTCTTATGGACACGTTTGATTTCAGCAGCAATAATCGTACTCGCCTCCTCCCATGAGATTCTCTTGTATTTACTTTTACCACGATTTTGCGTATTTCTTTCACCATCGGGATCCCAATCCACTCGTTTGAGCGGATATGGAATACGGTTGGCAGAATAAACCCGCTTCTTATAAGCGAGGGAGAAGGGACCCGGCAAGGATTTCCAGTCAGGTTCGATTGACTTTCCATTTCGGGTCATCTTCCATTGGTGGACGTCTTTTTTTTCATATTTCCATCCATATCGCATGGGCCGGATGCGGACAATTTTGCCGTCTTTAACATCCACCATCCCTTCGGCACCACCTCCGAAAAACCCGCCAAGCCCTAAACTCCTCAGAACTGTCTTTTCTTTTGTCTTTATAGTTGCCATAGTTTGCCTACTCCTCGTATTGTTTACGGCTCAAGGTGGACTCCCTGTTAGACCATCCAATGATAAGTTATGCTTTTTTCTAACTACTGTCTGTTTACAAAGCAATAACCTTGCCATTTTTTTTTCGGCACTTTGAATCATCACATACTACTGTAATTACATATATTAAATAAATATTATAATTAAAGTGAGATTGATTTCAGGCCAAAATGTCTCCAATATACTGGGTTGACATCCAACATATTGGATGTTACTAAGACAAAACCATGGAAGAAAAAAACAGCTTAGAGTTTACATTACCGTCTCAGATTCAGGAGCGATTGCGTTTCGAAACTATGCTTGCCGACCTGTCTACTCGGTTCGTTAACCTGCCAGCGAATCAAATCAATGCAGAAATTGAGCAAGGACTAAGAATTATAACAGAAACCTTGCATATTGACCGATGCAGCGTTGCGCAAATAAGTAGTGACAAGACTGAACTGCGTGTCACTCATGGGTATTCCGTGCCAGGCATACCCTCGATGCCGAACCTTATTCTCAGTGATGAGCAGCCCTGGTATAGCAAAAAATTATTTCAATGCGAAAGCATTGTTGTGTCAAACATTGAAAATTTACCTTTGGAGGCAGTCGCCGAGAGGGAGCACTGCCGTCAACAGGGTATAAAATCATTGGCACTGATTCCCCTGGTGGTCAGCGGTTCCTTTTTAGGCGTTGTTGGTTTCTCTTCATTTAGTGAGGAGCGTCAATGGCCCGACACACTAGTCCGAAGGCTGTGGCTGATAGGTGTTGTTTTTGCCAACGCTTTAATGCGCAAAAGGTCAGAGCAAAAACTCCATAACGCTTTCGACGAGATCAACGAACTCAAAGAGCGCCTTGAGGCTGAAAACACCTATCTAAGGGAAGAAGTATGCCTGCAGTATGGGCACAACGACTTTATTGGCAATAGTGAGATTATAAGAACTGTATTGAACCGAGTTGAGCAGGTAGGTAAGACAGACAGCACTGTGTTGATTCTGGGTGAGACTGGTACAGGTAAAGAACTATTAGCCCAGGCGGTTCATAACGCCAGTCAGCGAAAAAAACATCCCATGATAGCGCTCAATTGTGCCGCCCTACCGGCAAACCTGGTTGAGAGCGAGCTGTTCGGCCATGAAAAAGGGGCTTACACCGGTGCTGAAACCAAACGTATTGGCCGTTTCGAACTTGCTCACGGATCTTCTCTTTTTCTTGATGAAATCAGCGAAATTTCAATAGAAATGCAGGCAAAACTTCTGCGAGTACTCCAATTTAAACAATTTGAACGTCTGGGTGGACAAAAGATAATTGCTTCAGACGTTCGGATAATTGCCGCGACCAATCGAGATCTCCTCCAATCTGTCCATTCGGGGCAGTTTCGCATGGACCTCTATTACCGTTTAAACGTCTTTCCCATTCTTTTGCCGCCCCTACGTAACAGGCGCGAAGATATTCCCGAACTGGTTCACTTCTTTGTCAAAGGTTATTGCGAAAAAATGGGCAAACGGATTAAAAACATATCTCGCACTACCATGAAAAATCTTCAGAATTATCCTTGGCCCGGCAATATCAGGGAACTTAAAAACATCATTGAAAGAGCCATGATCATCACATCTGGAAATACGTTGCGGATTGAGTTGCCAGAGCATCAAATCATTGGAAATAACCAGCTGAAAACACTCTTTGAAGTACAACGAAAACATATATTAAAAATCCTGGAATCAACAAGCTGGAGAGTGAGAGGAAAAGACGGTGCTGCGGAAACACTGGGCCTAAAACCAACTACCTTGGAAGCAAAGATGATGAAGTTAGGGATCAAGCGTCCAGAAAGTAATGTATA
>JAOZRT010000502.1 GCA_029940035.1 Desulfobacterales bacterium | reverse complement strand
GAAGTATTTTGAAAAAGACGCGGCCCTTACCCGGCGGTTTCAGGTGGTGAAAATTGACGAACCATCGGAAGATAAAGCCATTATAATGATGCGGGGACTGGCCGGGGTCAGCGAAAAACATCATAGGGTGCAGATACTTGATGAAGCCTTGGTGGCTGCGGTTCAGCTTTCCCATCGATACATCCCGGCACGTCAGTTGCCGGATAAAGCGGTCAGTTTGCTGGATACTGCTTGTGCGCGAGTTGCAGTCAGCCTGCATGCCACGCCGGCAGCGGTGGAAGCTTGTCGACGGCGTGTGTGCGCCCTGGAAATGGAAAATGAGATTTTAGCCCGGGAAGAAGCTGTTGGAATTGCGCATCCGCAACGGCGGCGCGACATCCAAGAGCAGTTGATCCAGGAAGTTGAGACACTCAAACAACTTGAAGGTGATTGGCAAAAAGAGAAGAATCTGGTGGATAAAGTTCTTGAACTGAGAGGCAAGTTGCGTGGGGGGACGGGCCAATCCATTGATGAAAAAATGGCCGAAGCCGACCTTTCAGAGGAAACAGGGGATCCTCAGCCTCAGGAACAAGGGGCGCCCGATGCAGAGAAAACTGCCAAGGCTGGCCTCACTGAAAAAGAGCGTGAATCCATGATGGCTGAACTAAAGCAACTTATGGTTCAACTCAGTGAAGTCCAAGGCGAAACGCCTTTGATTCTACCCAGTGTCGATGAACAGGCCGTAGCTTCCGTGGTGGCGGACTGGACCGGTGTTCCCGTGGGCCGGATGGTTAAAAATGAAATCCAAACCATTATGCATCTGGCCGACACGCTGGAAAAGCGCGTCATTGGACAGCGACATGCTCTGGATACCATTACCATGCGCATGCAAACCTCCCGGGCCAAATTGGAAAACCCCAGCAGGCCCATCGGTGTCTTTATGTTTGTGGGACCCAGCGGTGTGGGCAAAACCGAGTCTGCCCTTGCATTGGCGGAAGCGCTTTACGGCGGCGAGCAAAACGTGATCACCATCAACATGAGTGAGTTTCAGGAGGCGCACACCGTGTCGACCTTGAAAGGAGCTCCCCCTGGATATGTCGGATATGGTGAGGGCGGTGTTCTTACCGAAGCCGTTCGCAGACGTCCTTATAGTATCGTTTTGCTGGATGAAGTCGAGAAAGCTCACAAGGACGTTCACGAAGTGTTTTTTCAGGTGTTTGACAAAGGCAGAATGGAAGATGGCGAGGGTCGCATGATCGACTTTAAAAATACGATCATTCTGCTCACCAGCAATGTGGGAACGGATCTGATCATGAACATGTGCAAGGATCCGGAACTCATGCCGGAGCCTGCTGGAATTGCCAAGGCGCTGCGGGAGCCCCTGCTGAAGGTATTTCCCTCGGCTTTTTTGGGACGGCTTTTGGTGGTGCCGTTCTATCCTTTGAGCGACGAGGTGATACGCAAGATCGTGGGCCTGCAATTGGGCCGCATTGAAAAACGTATCCAGGAAAACCACCGTATACCTTTTACCTATGACGACGCAGTGGTTGAGCTGATCAACAGCCGCTGCACGGAAGTGGAGAGCGGCGCGCGCATGGTAGACGCCATTTTGTCGCACACGCTGCTGCCCGAAATCAGCAGTGAAATTCTTTCACGCATGATGGAAGGCCGGGAGTTGGCCCGTATCCATGTGGGAGTAAAAGAAGAGGACTTTACCTATGAATTTGCTTGATCAGTGAAGATCATAGGTGTTTTGGCTGATGCTTTAAACAGCCTGATAATTAACATACCATAAAGGAGGCAACCATGGCAGCTTACATTAAGTTTGACGGAGTTGACGGAGAGGCAATTGACAAGGATCACAAAGGATGGAGCGATATAGATTCTTTTAGTCAGGGACTCGCCCAACCGGGCGGTGCCGCCACAGGCGCCACCCGCCGTCGTGGCGATGTCATAATGGATGACCTCGTCATTGCTAAAGAATTAGATAAGGCAAGTCCTAAACTTGCCGAAGCCGTATGCAAGGGCAAAGTGTTCCCCAAGGTGGAGATTCACCTGACCGCCTCATACACCGATACAGGACGGGTCACCTATTACGCCTATGAACTGAAAAATACTATGGTCACCAGTTATAACATCAATGGCAGCGGTCAGTCCGAAGCTGTGCCCATGGAGAATGTATCACTTAACTTCGAAGAAATAAAGGTCACCTACACTGAGAATGACGAGGCAGGCAAAAAAAAGGGCAACATTGAGTACAGCTGGAAGGTGGAAGAAGGTGAGGCATAGTTGATTTGAGAGCTATTTATATGGCGGGGCCTCGGGTATGGGGCCCCCTATTTAAGATCACGACAACTTAGAAAATGGTATTATGACAAAACCAACTCAGACAACCCGACATATCGCCATAGATACGCCATTGGGCGATGATGTACTGCTGCTGCAAGGATTCTCCGCCCATGAAGCGATCAGCAGCATGTTTAAGTTTGATCTCGACCTGTTGAGCAAGAACTATGAGATCAAATTTGATGACATCATCGGTCAGAATGTCACCATCAGCATGGAACTTCC
>JAOZRT010000501.1 GCA_029940035.1 Desulfobacterales bacterium | reverse complement strand
TGATCGACCAAACCCGGGAAAACATCATTGACGGAAGCTGCCGGCTGCTTGAAAAAAAAACGTATGCTATCCTGAAACAGGCGGTTGAGCATGTGCTTGCCTGAGATAGCCCCAACGTTGGGAATGGCTTCCAGGGTGCCCGACATAAGGATCGACCCCAAAAGCTTTCTCCTGGTTTACCGTATGAGAAAACTCAGGATGTTTAGGAAACCGAAGTTTTTAGGGTCGCTTGCACTGGGTCGTTATCACATCCTTTCCGCCATACATCTATGATCATATTGAGTACCACAATAAAATCCTGTTCTTTGGGAAAAAGTGATAAATGCCTCGAATTTGGAACGATATGAAAATGTCTGCTTCTGGCATTCTCCGCCGATGAATAGATGCGCTCAATCAATGCCATCGGTATGACATCGTCAACCTCTGCAGCGATTAGCAACAGGTTACCTTTGAATCCAGAAATGATGCAGAATGCATCCGAGTCCTGCCAACTGCCGGGAGTACGGATTGCTGCAGAGAACTCAGGACCAAAAGATTGTCCAATGAAATCAAAACTGGAAGATGGGATTCCATTATCATTCAAGGATTCACGGAGTCGTGAAAAACGTATTCGAGATGATTTTCCAGCGCCATGAAGTACTAAAGTATCACAAGCTTTTCTATATCTATCCCCTTTAAGTACATATTTGTCAAAAGGCAGTTGGAAAGTTACGAAGCTCATAGATTACTTTTCACTTTTTATAGGAGAAAGCTATGATTCCATTTAGAATTAAATGGATTTATGGTAACCCAATGATATCATGCTTATACCTACCCATAGACTGAATGGTGAATCAATGTTTAAAAAAAGAAAACTGCAGACTATAGAAAACAGGGCAGCCGATGTTGTCGTCATTGGCGGAGGCATTGTCGGATGTTCTGCAGCCTATTATCTTGCACGGCGCGGCGTGTCTGTGATCCTATGTGAAAAGGGTGATGTGGGACTTGAACAGTCCAGCCGGAACTGGGGTTTCGTGCGACAACAGGGCCGGGATGAAGCCGAACTCCCCCTGATGATGGCCAGCAATCAAATTTGGCAGGGGCTTGAAGCCGAGCTTGAGGCTGATCTGGAATGGATTCAAGGCGGTAATCTGGCGTTAGCCTATGACAACGAACGCATGGAGCTGATCGAACGCTGGCATCCCATTGCCAAGGCCCATGGGCTGGATACCCACTTGTTGACTCGACAGCAGCTCCGCGATATCGTGCCGGCTTCAAAATCCCGAATACTAGGGGCCATGTACACACCAAGTGATGGGCAGGCCGAACCCAGGAAGCTCTGCCCGGCCTTCAAGCGGGCCGCTCAGGCCAAGGGTGCCCAGTTCCTCACCCAATGCGCTGTAGAGAGCATAGAACTTCAGAACGGCCGTGTGGCCGGCGTACAGACAGAACAGGGATCGATCCAGGCATCCATGGTGGTGTGCGCCGCAGGCGCGTGGTCCACCCGTTTGCTGCGCCCTTTAGGTGTCAAGCTCCCCTCCTTGTGGATAAAGGGCAGTGTCGCCCAGGTCGCGGGTGCCGGCGATCTTACTGCTGCAGGCGTGTGGGGGCGAGTGGCCTTTCGCCAACGTGGTGATGGACGCCTCTATATGGCCCTGGGCGTCGAAGGGGAGCATCATCTCATGCTCGACAGCTTCAGGTTTTTTCCTGCCTTTCTGCCGCTTTACCTGCACAACCGTCAAGAGATGAAGTTCAGGTTTGGTCGTGTTCTTTTAAACGATCTTTTCGGCCGGTACAATGACTTCAAACGTCATCGCACACTCGACCCACCTGCAAGCAGGCAAGGGATCGAATCGGCATTGCGATATCTGCAGGACGAATATGAGGGGGTGGCAAAGGTAACTGTCGAACGCACGTGGGCCGGCTACATGGATTGCACGCCTGATATGCTTCCGGTGATCGACCAGCTCGAAAAGCCCCGGGGCCTGGTGCTGGCCAGCGGCTTCAGCGGCCACGGTTTCGGCATGGGGCCTGTTGTCGGAAAATTGGTGTCTGAACTGATAATCGATGCCAGGCCCTCCATCGAAGTGACCGCCCTGCGTTTCAGCCGTTTCAAGGAAGGGGTCGGAACGAAGCATTCCCCGGTAGTATAAACCCTATCGTTGCATAAACAACATGGCAAGGTTCGATCGTCCGGCAATGATTTCAAGTGCTTTGCCGCTTGAACCGGTTGACCGAATTGATATCGATGTCCAGCAATCTGGCAATGTGGTGCTTGGCCTCGATGCCTTTGGGATGGCCGCCCCTGGAAGTAATGAACCCGATTTTGTGATCCTCTCTTACCTCTCTCATCACCACCTCGTCGATCAACTCGCTGGTTGAAATCCCCAGCTTGTCGGCCACGTATTGTTTGGCTTCCGCAATCCGCATTCCCCGGGTCATTTGCATGCGTGCCACCAGATCTCCAGCAGTCCGCAAACCGCCCATGCCCGAAGTCGCCGTGTGCGGAATCGTCACACCGGCCGGGTCTCCCGTGCCCACCTACAACCCGTCCAAACGGGTGATTTCCACCATTGCCTT
>JAOZRT010000026.1 GCA_029940035.1 Desulfobacterales bacterium | reverse complement strand
TGATGTAGGTGGGGCCCAGTTCCTCGAAGGCCATGCGGATGCGTTCCGCCCGGGTTGATTTTTCGACCCGGGCTCTTTTTTTCCGGGAGATCATCTGCAGGCCGATCTCCAGGTACTGGTCAATCTTGAGGGTTTCGACCAGGTCCCCGAAACCGTACTTGAACAGAATCCCCAGAATCTGGGAATAGCGGTTCAGGTTGCGGTACGTCCGCCCGATGACACCAATTTTTCTAATGCTGAGCATGCAGGCTCCAGACCAGGCTTCTAAAGGGCACGTCCCGGTCAACAATTGTCACAAAAAATATCAGGTTTCGGGTTTCAGGTTGCTTCCCGATCACCGGTTTTATTGTACTAACGGGCAGGCACAAGGCCTGTCCCTACACGTCCCCGGCTGGGTCAAGTCCTGATTAAAAGTTGTCACTTTACATGTTGCATTGCAACGTTTTAATACTTGATAATTGGACATTGAATATTGGATATTCAAAAAGAAAAGAGAGGAATGTCCAATATCCAATAACGAATAAACAATTTCCAAGTGTCCTCTGAGGTTCTGAAGCACTGGAACTCCGTCCACTGGCCTCTGACTTCTGACCTCTGTTGTTCTGTGGTTCTGTCCTCTGGCAATCCGGCTTACTTTTCCGTTGCAACTCCCTCAGTGATAAGGTTTTTCAACTCCCGGATTTCATTTTTGAGAGCCTTGAGATCTTCATTGGTAACGATGTCGGCTTTTTTCAGAAAATCCCTGACGCTCTTTTCAACCCGTTCCTCCAGTTTGGTCTGGGTTTCTTCATACCGTTTCTGGAGATCCTCAAGAAATTTTTTAGCTTCTTTCTGGGGCATCTTGCCTCTTTTTTCCAGCTCTTTTCCCAGGGCTTCAACCTCATCCCAGGTTTTGAGCGCCAGGCCCACACCGGTTAGCATACTTTTTTTGAATAATTCTAACATGGCAACCTCCTTGAACTGAAACCATAACACCAGATGATAAATAGTTATCCATCTGTATTGTAGCGACGCAGTCGCGGTTTATAAAATCGTGGGACACGATTTTATTTTAGCTTGCCTATAATGGCGCTGGCAATGGTGTTTTTCTGGATCTCCTTGGTGCCTTCATAGATTTCCGTGATCTTGGCATCCCGGTAGAAACGCTCCACTTCATACTCTTTCATATATCCGTATCCGCCCAGCAGCTGGATGGCTTCGTCGGCAACTTCCACGGCGGTTTTGGCGGCAAACATCTTGGCCATGGAGGTCAGTTTGGGATCGATCCTGCCCTGGTCGAAATTCCAGGCAGCCTTGTAGGTAATCAGCCTGGCCAGCTCTATTTTGGTGGCCATGTCGGCCAGCTTGTGCTGGGTGACCTGGAACTGGGCAATTTTTTTGCCGAACTGTTCCCGTTGCTTGACGTAATCGAGGGCCCGGTCATAGGCGCCCTGGGCTGTCCCCAGCGCCTGGGCGGCTATCTGGATCCGGCTTTCATCGAAAAAGTGGAGCACATGATAAAACCCTTTGCCTTCCTCCCCAATCAGGTTGGCAGCCGGAACGCGCACGTCCTTGAAGATCACTTCGGCGGTGGCCATCATGCTGATGCCCATTTTTTCACCCACATCCATCGTGGCCAAACCTTCACGGTCGGCTTCGACAAAAATAACGCTCAAGCCTCTGTAGGCAGGCGAAGCATCGGGGTCTGTCTGGCACAGTACAGAATAGAAGCCCGCCAGGCCGCCGTTGGTGATGAATGTTTTAACGCCGTTGACGACCCACGCGTCCCCGTCCTTGACAGCGGTGGTGTTCATGGCGGTTATGTCGGAGCCATGGTCGGGTTCTGTAAAGGCCCCTCCGGAGAGCATTTTCCCTTCAGCTATCTGGGGAAGGTATTTTTGCTTGAGTTCCTCGCTGCCATAGTGCAGGACCAGTTCCGAACCAAAACTGGCCAGTGCCACCGCGCTGCCGATGGTGGAATCACCCCGGCACAGTTCCTCGATGACGATGATATCTTCCAGGCTGCCCAGCCCCTGTCCTGAATATTCTTCAGGATAATGGACGCCGATCAATCCCAGGTCACCGGCCTTCTGCCATATTTTTTTGGGGAATTCGTGTTTTCTGTCCAATTCCAGGGCCAGTTCCTTGTCAAACTCGCCTTTGGTAAAATCCCTGACAGCTTTCTGGATCTCTTTCTGTGTTCTGTTCAACTCAAATTCCATGTGCTTTCCCCCTGTTCAATACTTGATTAAGCTTGATTATATTAGTTTAAATCTTACTTTTATTGAAAACAATAAAAATAACATAAGGCCGGTGCTAATGCAAGAAAATTGCACCTAAACTGAGCGTTTCAAATTTTAAGAAAGGTGATAGTTATATATCATTCAAGGGACATTTTCCGGCTTATGTAAAAGAGACTTGACTGAACACCTTAGCTGCCATAGATTCAACGATCCTGCCTTGAAAAACCGGCAATATACCCGGTTAAAGGGCAGCAAAAAAAGCATTTATAAAAGGATATCAAACATATGACATTTTCAATAGCGCTGGCCGGTAAAGGCGGTACCGGAAAAACGACCGTGGCCGGGATGCTGATCAAGTATCTGGTAAAAAATGGAAAAAAACCCGTACTGGCGGTGGATGCCGACAGCAATGCGAACCTGAACGAGGTGCTAGGGCTCGAGGTGGCAGACACCCTCGGCAACGCCCGCGAGGAGATGAAAAAGGGCATTGTCCCCGGTGGGATGACCAAGGATGTTTTCATGTCCATGAAACTGGAACAGGCCGTAGTGGAAGATGAGGGATATGACCTGGTGGTTATGGGTCAGCCTGAAGGCTCCGGATGCTACTGTGCCGCCAACACGCTGTTGACCGGTTTTCTGGAGCGATTGACCGACAATTACCCCTATGTCGTTATGGACAATGAAGCCGGCATGGAGCACATCAGCCGCCTGACCACCAGCAATGTGGATGTCCTGATAATCGTTTCCGACACCTCCCGACGAGGGCTCCAGGCTGGTCTCAGGATCGATAAACTTACCAAGGACCTGAACATTGGCGTCGGGAAAAGCTTTCTCATAATGAATCAGACCAAGGCGGAACCGGCCCAGGCTGTTCTCGACATTATCGGCAAGGACGGCCTGGAACTGGCCGGGTCCATACCGGAAGATGAGACGGTGTATGAGTTCGATCTGGAAGGGCGCCCCACCATTGAACTGCCGGACGACAATCCGGCCATACGGGCGGCCTTTAGTATATTTGACAACATCCTGAATTGAGCGTTCCAAATTTTAGGAATGATTAGAGAATATATAGTTTCAATGTCATTAATGGTTCACGACAACCGGTTGGGTGAACGATGAAAAAAACAGGTTTCCTATATGACCCGCGCTACCTTCTTCATGACACCGGCCCTTACCATCCAGAGGTTCCCGAAAGGCTCCAGGCGATATACCAAGGGATAGAGGAGGCCGGACTTTTATCGAATCTTGTGCAGATCCAGGGCCAGCGAGCGGACATGCAATGGATTGAAGCCGTGCACGAGGTGGCTTACATCCGGCGTTTCGAAGAGGTGTGCTACGCAGGGCAGAAAAGCATGGACACACCAGACTGTGTCATGGGTTCGGACACATTCGAAACCGCGTTGCTGGCAGCCGGCGGTGTGATCAAAACCACGGAAATGCTCATGCAGGGTGAAATCGACAACGCCTTCTGTGCTGTGCGGCCGCCGGGGCATCACGCCGAAACCGGGGAGGCCATGGGTTTCTGCTACTTCAACAATATTGCCATCGCCGCAAATTACCTGATGCGGCAGTGGGATGTGGGCAAGGTGGGCATCATCGATTTTGACGTTCACCACGGCAACGGCACCCAGCACATCTTTGAAAAAGATCCGTCGGTTTTCTACTATTCCATTCACCAGCACCCCTCCTTTGCCTATCCGGGTACCGGGAGGGAGTTCGAGCAGGGCAGTGCCGAAGGGCGGGGGTTTACCAAGAATACGCCGGTGCTTCCGGGGCACGGTGATGAGGAGTACGGCCACTACATCAAGAGGGACCTTCTACCGGCTTTTGAAAAATTCAGGCCGGAGGTCATCCTGGTATCTACCGGATTCGATGCGCACATCGACGATGACATGTCGGATGTAAAACTGTCCACCCAGGCCTTTACCTGGCTGATCGAGACAGCCCTGGGTCTGGCCAAGGAACACGCGGACGGCCGACTGATTTCAGTACTCGAAGGCGGCTACAGCCTGAAAAGGCTCCCGGAACTGGGCGCCAACCATGTGAGGGCGCTACTCGATGCATGAGGTTGGCTTATACAATACCCGGCCGCATTCATAGGGAAAAGTCATTACCCGAAACTCACAATAATCAGAAAATAAGAGCTCAATTTAAAATTCAACATATTACGATTGGAGGACACCATGTTTGTCAGCAGTTCAATGACAAGTGAGGTTATAACCATTACCGGTGATGCCAGTATTTTCGAAGCCCAGGAAAAAATGGCTAAACACACCATCCGCCACCTCCCGGTTATCGATGCGGATAATACCCTGGTGGGGGTTGTCACCGACCGCGACATAAGGAGTGCGCTTCCCTACAGCCTATTCAATGATTCCGACAGCGATGCCGGGCGCGAGAAGGTGGCAGCGCTTAAAATTCAGGATATCATGACCCGGGACCCGATGGCTATTTCACCGGCGGACACCATTCAGGATGCACTGTTGCTGATCCAGGAAAAGCGCGTGGGCGCCTTCCCGGTGGTGGATGAAAATCGCAGGCTGAAAGGCATCATTTCGGTCCGCGACCTTCTGCGGGCATTTACCAATGTGCTGGGCATTGGCGAACCCGGCACCCTTTTGTGCATTCTTGTGACCGAAGAGGTTGGACAGCTTAAAAAAATTGTGGATACCATTACCGAGGAAAACATTTCGTTCGGCAGCATTCTGGTGGCCCGCTACTGGCAAGAGGACAAGCGGGCAGTTTTCCCGTATCTCCTGACGCTGAACGTAAGCCGTGTTAAAAAGAAACTGAAGGACATGGGGTATCATCTGCTGGACCCCATGGACTGGTACATGGACCAGCTGCCCAAACACCAGCCCTAGCGGCTGGAAACCGGAGGACGGAGTCACAGAAGCCAGTAGTCGGTTATTTGTGGTCGGTCTGTTGGAAAGCATAAGGCGGATAGCGGAAAACGTGTAGGGGCCGGCCTTGTGCCTGCCCAAAGAGGCCAGATGCCACCGAGACTGGTAGTCAGTGGTCAGTACAACGGTCAGAACCACAGAAGAGCAGAAATCTTAGCCGCAGACACTCGCAGACGACCGCAGACAAAACATATTAAATGTCGCTTCGCGACTGCATAATGCAGATAGCAATTTACAATATTTGATGCCAGAAGCGTACTGCTTTTCACAATTATTATTAAACGTCCGCGTTTGTCTGCGTATGTCTGCGGCAAAAAAAGAAGACAGAGAACAAAGGCTAATATAATATTCGACACGGATTACACTGAATACAAAAGATTAGACCTATTTTATACATATCCAGCAATCCGTGGAATCTGTGTCTGATAAACTTTCTATTCGAAAATCGAACTGTGAACGTCTTGCTGATAGCCAAAAGCGAACCCGAAACCCGACACCTTCCACTAGCTTCGAGTAGCCCTATGCAACCCATCCAACCCTGCCAAAAGCCGTACGACCAGCTGCACATATATTATCTCGAGGGGCAGGTCCAGGCCCAAGACGATTATTTTGGGGAACACTTCATCGGCAATTGGGAAGAGGGCGGTTATACATTTCTTTTTTTTTTCCCATCCCGTGCATCAGGTTGTGGAAAGACTGGTTGCGGATGAACCGCAACTGACCCTTCTCGATCAGTTTCAGATGTCCTATGATGACTGGCACGGCGGACCTGTCGCACCGTTTTCTGTGGGGTGCATCCAGGTCGTACCGCCCTGGTTTGACGGTGGATTTGATCCGGAGGGTTCACTGGAAACCGGTTTCAATGGATCAGCTGAGAATAATCAGATATTTCTCGATCCGGGGGTTGTGTTCGGTACCGGCACCCATCCAACGACCCATGCCTGTATGGAGGCCCTCGATCTGGTGAACCGGCTGGATGTTCCGGAAGTTGTCCTGGATATCGGAACAGGTACGGGCCTTCTGGCCATTGCCGCTGTCAAGATGGGCAGCCAAAGGGTGCTGGCGTTGGATCTGAACCGGTTGGCAGTCAAGACCACGCGGCGCAACGTGCTATTGAACGGCATGGAGGAGCAGGTGCTGGCAGTTCAAGGGGATGCTGAAAATTTTATAGACTTTCCGTGTGATCTTGTGATATCTAACATACATTACGATGTCATGAAACGCCTCATCCAAAGCCGGGGATTTTTATCGGGCGGGTTTTTTATTCTGTCCGGACTTCTGCGCAGTCAGGCACTAAAAATTGAACAAATGCTGGAAAGCTATCCTATTGAGATAATAAAAAAATGGGGAGCAGACGGGGTATGGCGGACCTACCTCGGATACGCAGCGTGACAAAGTAACGGTTTGGTTCAGGAAGGCCGAAAGGGAACGAATGGTTATCACATGCTGGGGTTCCAGGGGATCGATACCTGTATCGGGCAGAGAGTACAACAAATACGGCGGTGACACCACCTGTCTCGAGATCCGGACCCAAAGTGACGATGTTATCATCGTCGACGCAGGGACCGGGATCAGGCGGTTGGGCAATAAATTGATCGAAGAAACGCGCAACACGTTCAATTTCCTCTTCACCCACGCCCATTGGGACCACCTCATGGGCCTGCCTTTTTTCAAGCCGCTCTACGAAGAGGGAACCAGGATCAATTCCTTTCGGTGCCCCTATTCCGGATCCTATACGGAACGGATGATCACCCGCATCCTGACACCGCCAAATTTTCCTGTAAAATATTCCGATCTGAGTGCCGAATTCATCTATGAGGAAGGATGTCCGGAACCCTTTGAAATCGGATCCGTGCAGGTGGTGCCTATTCACCTGAGCCATCCCAACGGCGGCCGGGGGTACAAGTTTATCGAGGACGGCAAAACGTTTGTATTCCTGACCGACAACGAGCTGGGATATGTCCACCCCAACGGCCTTGCAAAAGAGGACTATGCCGAGTTCTGCACCGGGGTAGATTTTCTGATCCATGATGCTGAATACACACCCCATGAATATAAGCAATACATCGAATGGGGCCATTCATGCTATGCTGACGTGCTGGATCTTGCCATCAGCGCAAAGGTAAAAAAACTGGGATTGTTCCACCTGAACCAGGACCGCTCGGACGATGCCATGGACGCCATTGTTGATGTGTGCCGGGAGCGCATCGATAAAGAAGGACATGACCTGGAGTGCATAGCAATAGGCAGTGATATGACCTTTGAACTATAATTTTGTATTGAAATTTGATAAACGAACCCGAATATAGTGATGTATTCGGGTTTTATTATTTGGAGAATATCCTGAAATGACAGCGCAACCAGAGAATCATATCATCGAAGACGGCTGGGTCAGACGTGTTGTACTGACGCCACCGGCGCTGTCTGACAACACATCCGATGCGGACCGCCTGGTGGAAGGTCTGAAAAAGGAGTTTGAAACAGACAGGGTGACCATCGACCTGCTGTTGCTTAAAAAATTGCCTTTTCTTCTCAGGGAATGGGGCTACCGGGCCGGATGCGTGGTACTCAAGGATGGCAGGGGGTGGCAGGTCGTGGGCCTTTTTCCCTGGGAGGATCCAAAGACCCCTCTGGGGGTGGCAATAGACCTGGGGACCTCCCGGGTCGTTATCCGGCTCGTCAACCTTCTTTCAGGGGATGTCCTGGGCGAACAGGCTTTTGACAACCCGCAAATTTCCATCGGGCCGGACATATTGGCGCGGGTTCACTTTTCCGAGGAAACCCAAGGCCTGGATGAACTCAACCGCCTGATCATCGACGACCTGAACCAAAACATCGAGAAGCTCAGTAATTCCTGCGGGAAGAATCCGGAAAACATATACCTGGTTTCACTGGCCGGCAACACGACCATGACCCACCTGTTTATGGGGTTGGATCCGCGGTGGATCATCCGGGAGCCCTATATTCCGGTGATCAACCGTCCGGGCATGCTGCGGGCATCGGATCTGGGGGTGGCCGTCAACCCCTCCGGCAGGATCTACATCCATCCCAATATCGGCAGCTATTTTGGGGGAGACCTCATGGCGGGGATTCTGTACTCGGGTATGCACAATAGGGAGGAGACGGCCATCCTGGTGGATGTGGGCACAAATGCCGAGGTTGTTCTGGGCAACAGGAACTGGCTGGTGGCCTGCGCCGGGGCGGCCGGGCCGGCACTGGAAGGCGGTGTGACCCGCATGGGGATGCTGGCGGGCCCGGGAGTGATCGACAAGGTTGCCATCCATCCCGGGGAGGGTACCTTCGAGCTGCACACCATCGGCAATGCCCAACCAAAAGGTATTTGTGGCTCCGGGCTGATCGATCTGGCCGCCCATCTGTTCTTGTCCGGCATGCTGGACATTCGCGGAAAATTTGACCCTAACGTCTGCGGCGCCAGGCTGAAACAGACAGCCGACATGCCCTTTCTGGTGGTTGTTCCGGCAGGCCAGTCGGCTACTGGAAAGGATCTCTTTGTCAGTCAGGCGGACATCGACAGCCTGATCCGCTCCAAAGCAGCCATGTACACCATCCTGGAGACGATTACCGCTTCCGTGGGGATGCTGCCGGCAGACCTTTCAACCTTTTTCGTGGCCGGGACGTTTGGATCGTTTATCGATCCAGCATCGGCCATTTCCATCGGCATGCTGCCTGATCTTGATTGGGACGCCTTCAAGGTGTTGGGTAACAGTTCTTTGGAAGGGGCGGCCCAGTTGCTCACCCGGCCTGGGAACCTGGATGAGATCGATTGCATCCGGGACAGGATCACCTATCTGGAGCTGAACGTGAACCAGGAATTCATGAACCGCTTCAGCGCAGCCAAGTTCCTGCCCCACACCGACCCGTCACTTTTTCCGTCGGTTGCTGTCAGCCGCAATAATAATCTATCGAATCCTTGATAAGTCTGAATTTGAAGCCGCCTTTAAATATACAGATACTATTGACGTGATATAGTAGTAAACACCTCTGAAAGGCACTGCCCGATAATTGATTAGATCATATTCTATTGTGATTATAGTATCTTAGACTTAATCATATTGTGCTGCGTGATCATACAATCAACAGATGGAGATGATCTTAAATTTTGTTCAAACCTTTAATAAGGTCATGAGGCTTTAGGTTGGTATTAACAAATGTAGTTATAATGACAATCAGCAGTGAAAAGGTTAATTTATTGCCGGGCTCTACTTAATGCTTGAAGAAAAATTGTAGACATATACATTATATTGATATCAATTTTAAACAAACAGTAACGGTAAATTGAACCTAACTTTTTATAATTCAATTTAGTTCATCAGACTCTAGCTATCTTTATTTTTGTGAAGCGCAAGGATATTTCATCTATGATAAACGTGGCATGATTTGAAAAAAATTGACGCTTATGAAACTGCTAAGTGAATAATATATAACTACACTACCTATATCGCAGAAGATATGCAAAATACTGTTACTGCCGCTATTTTATATAACTATGTTCAATGCCCCCGTCGAGTCCAGCTTGATTTTTTGGGCCCCCCTTCCAAAAAGAATCGCGTCAGCGCATTCGTAAGGCTTTTGTGGGAAAGGGGCAATGCTTTCGAGCACGAAACAATGGGAAAATTGGACGAACCGTTTGCTGACCTTCGCTCTCTTAAACTGCGGGAAAAGGAGCAGCAAACGCTGCGGATGATGCGCTTGGGCGAGAAAATCATCTATGGCGGCCGAATCAGGACCGACACGCTTGTTGGAGAGCCAGATCTCCTGGTTCGCAAAGGGAGCGGCTATGTGGCGGGTGACATAAAAAGCGGAGCAGGTATCGAGAGCCCTGATGATGAATCTGGTGGTAAACTGAAGCTTCATTATGCCGTCCAGCTTGCCTTGTATACCGATATCCTCGGCCAATTAGGGTCTTTGACACGAAACCATTTCCCGTTTATATGGGATGCTCACGGCCAAGAAATCGATTATGATCTGGACACCTCAATTTCCAAAAGGGATAATCGTAGCCTTTGGAATCTCTATGAAGAATGTCTTGATGCCGTGAATGGCATTAAAAGACGGGAGCAGGAGCCTCTCGCGGCCTTTTGCTCCGTCTGCAAGCTCTGCCACTGGCGGTCGCATTGCCGCGCCCAACTCAAACAAGATGATGATCTGACCTTGATACCCGAATTAGGGCGAGCAAAAAGGGATGCCATATATCCCCATAGAAAAACCGTTCATGATTTGGCCCAAGCCGACTTGACCGGAATTGTACATGGCAAAAAAACGATTTTCCCCCGGATCAGCGCCAAAACGATTCGGCGGTTTCAGGCACGGGCCGGATTGTTGGCAAGGCCCGGCTCCCAACCCTATCTAAAAGAGCCGATCACATTATCGGACGCCGATATCGAGCTTTTTTTCGATGTTGAGACCGACCCCATGCGTGACTGCTGCTATCTTCATGGTTTCATTGAACACAACAGACTAAAACCGGATGAAGAAACATACCATGCCTTCTTTGCCGATCAGCCAACCGAGCAACAGGAGCGAAATGCTTTTGATCAAGCCATAAATTTTCTGAGGAGCCTTGACGCATATGTGATCTACTATTATTCGCATTATGAAAGGACCACGTTGCGAAAGCTTCAGAAGCGTTTCCCTGATGTCGCCTCAGAGGAAGAAATTGAAAACCTGTTCTCACCCTCGGTAGCCGTAGATCTTTATACGGATGTCGTAAGGAAGAAAACCGAGTGGCCTACCAATGACTATTCCATTAAAACCCTGGCAACCTATCTCGGATTCAAGTGGCGGGATAAAGAACCATCGGGGGCCGCGTCAATAGAATGGTATCACCGCTGGGTGGAAACGCAAGACAGTCGTCTTCGCCAGCGCATCCTGGATTATAACGAGGATGACTGCATCGCCATGCGGGTTTTGTTGGATGCGTTGCGCGGCATGGCGAAATGACAGCGACTTACTTATTTTACCTTTAAATAGAATTGAAAATTTATTCTTTCCATTTATTAGTGTGAAAATCCAGCCATTCGTTGAAATTGAAATATTTGCCTGTGGTTATATCGAAACAAGTTGATAAGGCTTTAATATTCCCATTTTCCTTTTCTTTACTTGCTCTATCCTCAAGGTAATCTTTCAATTCTTCTTTTTGAAAGCCATATTGCTGAGCCAAAATCCTCATCCCAGATGCATTACGATATAGTGCTGCCATTTGCCATAATGCTTGAAACTGGAGCTCTTTTATCATCTTCTCATCATAGCCTAACGATTTCGCAACTTGTACAGCCCTTATAAAGTTTTTTCGGTCAATTTCAAGCTTTAGATCTTTGTCCATATGTCCATTGGCCAATGATAGGTACTATGTTACTTAAATCAAAGTCGTAACGACCACGCATTGCTTATAGCCTGCGCTCAGAAAATGGGGCCGCATTTTTGTCTTTCCTTTCGATTTTCGCTATTTGTTCAACATGAATAGATTCTACCCAGCCTCTTTTATCTTTTGATAAATTCAACAGCGCCCAGTTGTCTTCTTTACGTTCATAGTGAACAACTGTTCCTTCGTGTAACTTGAAAAGTACAGTATCTTTAATATCGGGGCCCGCTCTTACCAGGGCTTCTTCTGATAAGACCACCGCTCTATCGTCCGAAATCGTGCCATACCATTTGATAAAAAGCACACATGCGCAGATGCTAAAAATAATTGCCGATAAAATGAACAGGTAGTAGGACCAATCCGCTTCTTTGACCAATCTGATGCCTAAAATTGAAAAGAAAAAAATATTGGTGATCGTGAAAATGAAAAATGTTTCCTGCCAATTTAGGCTATCGAGCCCGCTAATGTTTAGCATGGAGATTCGCTGTTGTTCATCTACGGCATCCACGACCTGTTCTTTTGCGTATGATAGATTAAAGGCAAGGTCGTCATTTCTTGGTATCAGAAGGCGTGCTCTTTCATAAAACAGGATCGCTTTTCCCAATGATCCCAGACGAAAATATGTGTTGCCGAGATTATAGTATACATGCCCGGCATCAAATCCGTTCTCAATTAGTTCCAGATATCCGTCTGCTGCTATTTGGAATCGCCCATTTTTATATGCTTGGTTGGCGTCGAAAAAAATTTCGGTTTCGGACCCGAGATTTTTGGCCATCAGCCCCCATGATGAAAAGTAAACGATCAACAATCCGATTGTCGTCAATTTTATCAGCCGAATCATCGGATTTCCTTTTCCAATGTTTTGACAAGCTTCAATAGATCGTCAGCCACATTTGAATCTTTCACATTGTTTCCTGCATACACGGCACTTTCGATTGTTTCGATAATTTGCCGAATCTTGCCTGCAGTACCGGTATTCACATTATGCTTCTCCAGAAGTCGACCTGCATCACTCGATGTCAGCGTCCCGATGGATAGACTGAATTTATCATTTAAGTATTCTTTGAAAGCGTCAAGAAGATCAATGCTGTCGCCTCCAACCTTCCGGCATCGCTTCATAAACTTTTTGTATGCATTCCTGGATCTCGATCTGGCACGGCCGTGATGGGATCGGTTGCGTAAATTCAGACCAGCCAATAACACCAGGTAAATGGCAACAGGTCCCGCTAAAGACAGCCAAAAACGCCAGCCCGAAGTCATTATCCGGAATGGTACTGACAGGCCGCCGGCAGCAGTATGAATTGGAAGAATGTCTTCTCCAATCTGTTCTATTTCTTTCTTTAACGACCCCCGATCGTTACTATTGTTATCTAAAGAGGCATTAAAAACCGTCTCGTCCTGTTTTTTCCCAGGTAAAACCGTAAGAACTTGGTGAGGTGATCGTAGGGTGTGATAAGCATGCGTTTCGGGGTTGAAATAGCTCAACGTCAGTTCCGGTATGTCGAACCTACCCTCTTTTTCAGGAACCAGCGCCCATTTCATGGTTTTAGTCCCTCCAATTCCATGGTCGGTCATTTCGGTCTCAAAAGCGGGCTGGTCGCTGTAAACCTGGGCAAACGGCAAATCAGGAAAATCAATGATAGGTATACGGGTTGCGTTTCCTTTGCCACTGACGCAAACCGTCAGCGTTGCGGATTCTCCCGTCCTCACATTGTCTGGTTCTAGTTGAGATTCAATTTTAAAATCACCTACAAGTCCTGTAAAATTAGTTGGTTTACCTTTTTGAGGTAAATCATGCACCTTTAGCTCAATGGGCCTTGTCGACAGATGCAGTGGACGTCCAGAAGAAATAGATGGAAATCGACCCTTAAAAAACGAATCGCTAAAAAAATCATCAAACAAAGACCGCCCACCCGGTTGACGAACAGTCATGGTCATCTTACTAGGGCCGATATCAACATTTCCCGCTTTTGATGCCAATAGCGCGTAACGAACCTCTAAGACGTGATATGACTTGCCTGCATATACTGTTTGGTAGTTTCGCGGATCACCGAGCTGCTTAAAGGAAACGTGTTCTATCTCAGGTAGGCTCAAAGCAAGATCGTCTACATTGATCCGATGGTAGAGCTTAAGTGTGTATATGGTCTGCTCTTCAATATAGACTTCATTAGAAGATATTGATGCTTCAATAAACACAGGGCCGGTATCGGCGCCGGCAGACTGAGCGGCATTTTTTACCTCAAGTGTCACGGTGTTGCTTTTCAGTTTTTGTCCATCGATTTCAATCACGGCCGGCCCGATTGCAAAGGCACCAATTTTTTTGGGTTGGATAAAATACGCGTAGTCTATACCTGATTCGACGCTACCGTTGATAATCTTAACGCGGCTCGAAGTTCCCCCCTTTGTTACACGAAATGACTCCAGTCCGCTTATAAGAGGTACGGTATCACTGGTTCGGGAACCGTCAACGCGAATTTCCATTCGAACGGTATCCGTTAGAGTCGCTTCGACGCGGTCCAGTTTCAAGCTTACGCTGACATCAGCGAAAACCGTCTCGCAGAATAAAAGCGGATATAAAATCAGCACAAATGCCGCAATAATGGTCTTCATGCTACCAGTCCTTGCCTGACCATACTTTATTCATCTCCTCTGCGGGAATCATAAAGCGCAGTATCTTTGTTGGATTTTCTTGAACATTATCAAACAGTGCTTCGGCCTTTTTTTGGTCCGTATTGGATCTACGATCATCTGAAGTGCCTTTCCCTTTTGCCGACTCTGATAATTCTTGGAGCGGTTTCAGTTCGCCTGCTAAATTCTGATCAGCTTCTTTTTTGTGCTTTTTACCACCGGCAGTTGTTTCACCACTCCGGCTTTCAGGCTTCGCAGTTTCGTCATCAAGAGACGCACCTTCGGTTTGTTCTGGGTTTTTACCCTCCTGACTACCCCGTTCCGCCTGCTTTTCTTTTGGCACGGACTGCTGTTGAGCTTGATCGCTTTCAGCAGCTCGATTATTTTTCGTATCTTTCTGCTCGCTTTGGTTTTCAGGCATTGATTTGCCGGAATGGTCGCCGTCTTCCGATTCTTTGTCGTCTTTTTGAGGGGAGGGCTTTTCCCCGCCCTTTTTTTCCGTAGTTCCGTTCTGTTTTGGTTCCGAGGACTTTTGTTTATTCCGCTCAATGGCCCTCAAAGCCAGCTCCAGGTTGTGGCGTGCATCTTCATTGGTCGGATCAACAGCAAGTGCCTCCTTAAAGTACGCCGTTGCGGCATCCAAATCGCCTTGTTTGTAAGCCGTGTTCCCTAAGTTATAGGCGGCCTTGAAACGCAAGTCAGGATCCTGCGCACGTCTCATAACGCTTGAGAAAGCCGCCTGGGCTTCTTGAAACTTTTCATTTTTAAAAGCGGCACAACCCCGATTGTAGCGATAGTGGATCTGTTTTGGATGGTCCATATCGCGCACAGCATATTCTTTTTCCGCCTCCGCATACCGGCCGCTTCGGTAAAGTTCGTCCGGAGATAACTCATTCGCCCAGGCCATATGAGGCCTGATCAAATGGAAAAGGCAGAACACAATACCTGCTATATATTTGACTTTATCGGAGGACAGTTTCCGCTGCTTGTCTGTAATAATCCCTTCCAGAAGAAGCAGAAAAAATGCCGCTGTCAGAAAAAAATGAAATCGCTCCTCGGCAATTTTAATTTTACCGCTTTTCAGGGTTTGTACTTCCGTAGCTCGTTTGATGCCATCGAAATAGAGCAGATCAAGATCCAAATCCCCGGTAACTGAGCGCACATAGCCCCCGCCGGTCGTAGCGGCGATCTGCTGCAAGGAATTCTCCTCGAGCTTGGATAAGACCACTTTTCCTTGGTGGTCTTTTTTAAAGCCACCTTGGTTTCCACCGGCAGGGATCGGACCGCCAGCAGGTTCGCCGATACCAAAGACAAAAATTTTTACACCTCGCCGTGCCGCCCTGCGCGCCGCTTCCAGGCCCCGTTGCTCATGATCTTCTCCGTCGGTAATGAGCAGCATGACCTTATCTGTTTGGACTTTGAAATCAAAAGCTGCGATAGCGGTGTCAATAGCAGCCCCCCTGTCGGTGCCGGGCAATGGGATAATATCGGTTTGGAGGGTATCCAGAAACATTTCGAGTGCATTGTAGTCCAATGTCAGCGGGCACAATACAAAGGCAGCGCGGGCAAAGGCCGTCAGTCCGATCCGGTCCCCCTCGACGACTTTCAACAAGTCGATGATTTCTCGTTTGGCCTGCTCCAGCCGATTGGGCGATATATCCTCCACCGACATGCTGGGCGATGCATCCACTACAACCATAATGTCGACGCCTTTTCGGCTCACCTCCTGATAATGGCTGCCCCAGCGAGGTCCGGCCAAAGCTAGTATTAAAAGTCCCGTTATGAAGATTATAAGGATTCCCTTGAGCATACGTCTCCCCTTGCGCTCCGTCTGGCACAACCGTTCCAGCATCTTTTTTTCTGCGAATCGCTCCAGGCTCCTCCGCCTCTGCGTGCTCTGTACGATCATCACAAAGCCCAATACGGGAAGCAGCCAGAGCAAGTGAAGAACAGATGGGTGCGCAAGTGTCATGGAATAGTCCTCAAAATAAACGCGCGGATGACGATCTCCGCCATCAAAAGAATAAGCGCCGGCACAAGCAAATAAAGATAAAGCTCTTTGTAATGAAAGAACTCTTTAACCTTGGCCTCGGTTTTTTCCTGCTGGTCAATAATGTCGTAAATTTCCTGCAACTGTTCAGTATCGGCTGCCCTGAAATATTTCCCAAGGCCGATTTTAGCGACACGCTTCAATGTCTCTTCGTCCAATTCGACAGGCTGTCGTATAATCCGGGTGCCAAATGCTGTCTGAACCGGGAAAGGAGCGGGTTCCATCCCCCCCACACCAATTGTGTAAATCTTGATTCCCAGTGCCTTTGCTGCTTCGGCGGCCACTTCCGCCCTGAGTTCCCCGGCAGTTTGTCTTCCGTCGGTCAACAGAATCAGTAGCTTGGTTTTTGCTTCAAGGTCCTTAAGACGTTTGGCGCCCACGGCAATTGCCGAGCCGATGGCTGTCTTCTCCCCGGCCATGCCGTGCTCCATTCGCTTCACCAACTCCAGCAACAGGCCTTTGTCCAAGGTCAGGGGCGACTGCGTAAAGGCTTCCGTTCCAAAAATCACCATGCCGATACGATCTGTCTCTCGCTTTTTGATAAAGTCGCTGACCACCTTTTTAACGGCTGTCAACCGTGACACCGGTTCTCCGTCCAAGGAAAAGTCCAGGGCCCGCATAGACCCGGACGTGTCCAGGCACAGCATGATGTCCACGCCCGACGATTGAATTTCCCGCGAAACGTTGTACAATTGCGGACGGGACGCCGCAAGCACCAGCAATACCAGGCACCCAGTCCTTGCGATGAGCGGAATCTTGCCCGCGAACGGATTGCCACGAACCAACCTGGCCAGCTCGGACGTCATGGGATAGGTAATACCGGCGGGTCTGCGTTTGACCTGCCATACAAGCCAACCAACCATCAGGAGGAGAAGTGCCAGCAAGACGGGATATGCCAGGCGAAACATCATTTATCCGCCTCGTTTCCGGCCTGTACGTCACTAGAAGGTTCCGGATGGGTTTGCCGAATGTATTCGCGCGTCTCCCGGATATCCTGGTCTTTGCGCTGCGGCGTCGGCAATGCATTCGCAAACTTCACGAGGTCTGCATGGCGCAACAGGTGAACGATTTGCTGGTCCTGTGGAATGTTCCTGCAGCGTCGCACGATCTCCTCGGTGGTCAATTCTGCCGCCGGGAATGGCCGGATTGCTTCCATGTATTGCCGTATGATCTCCGAAAACCTGAAATAAAATTGTTTGACGTCCCCGTCTGCAAACTGTCTATCTGCCAACAGGCGGTCGAGCTCACGCTCAGCCCGTACATGTGGCGGTTCAACCATTTTTTCCGCTGTCTTACCCACGCTGCGCTTTTTGTACCACCACAACCCGAAAACAAGCGTGCCGAGCAACAATATGGCCACCGTCCCCCAAATCAGGTACGGCCAAAATCTCGATTCAGTCGAGATGATGTCCTGGATCGGGCGTAGGGTACTAGTTTCCGGTTTTTCCCCTAAATTGGATTCAACCGTGATCGTTACCGGTTTGGCTTCGATGAAATGATCATCGCCGTCCTTGTCCAGATAGGTCAACCCGACGGGTCCGACGTCGAAGGTTTCAAGCTGGTCGATCTGAAAATTAATCCTGATCTCATTATCTTGTACAACCTGGTTAACTACTGTCAGTGTCTCAATCCCTTTGACGTCAACCTTTTCAGGCAAGTTCGCGCCTTCCGGCAAATTATATTTCAGGGACAACCACAAAAAATCGCCGACCTTTGCCGTAGATCTGTCGACTGACATCAAGAGCTTGGGGGCTGAAGGCTTTGAATTGATTTTCGCACATACAGGCCACGCCAAAAGCGGTAAGAAAATCATCATCCATACAGCGACCTGCAAACCATTGATCTTTAGCTCGGCTCTTCCCGGAATTCTCAACGACGCGCCCTCCTGTTATCAAACAGGCGGATCAATGGTTCGGATACCGGCCTATCCGTTCTGATTTCCACCAGGTCCACGCCTGTTCTGCGTAAAAGACCCGCCAGGCGGTCATATTGTTTCTCTCGATAAGTGTGGTATTTTTCACGCAGGGCTTTGTTGCGAAAATTCACCAACAGCACCTGATCCGTTTCAGGATCACGCACGTATGTCAGCCCCACATCGGGGAGATTCTCTTCGGCGGGATCGAATAGTCGAATAACGGTCAGGTCATGCTTTCGGGCCGATATACCCAGTGGGGTTGAAAATCCGTCATCAAGACAATCGGAAATGAGAAACACAATAGCGTGGCGTTTTACCACTCGGTTTAAAAAATCCAGTCCTGCTTTGATGTTCGTTCCCAGGTCCTCCGGTTCGTAGGTAAAGATCTCTTTGATCATGGCCCAGACATGGGATGGCCCTTTCCTGGGTGGAATATATTTTTCGACCTTCGAACCGAACAGGACAGCACCGACTTTGTCGTTGGTTCGGATGGCAAGAAAGGCCAGCATGCCGGCCACTTCCGCCAGCACCTCGCGCTTGAACTTGCTTTTAGTTCCGAACAAGTGGGAGCCGGACAGATCCAAAAGGAGCACTACCGTCAACTCGCGCTCTTCGTGAAACACCTTTACGAAAGGATGACCGAAGCGTGCTGAAACGTTCCAGTCGATGCTACGTACATCGTCACCATCCATGTATTCCCGAACTTCGGCAAATTCCAATCCCTGCCCCTTGAATGCGCTTTCATATTGGCCGGCAAACAGATCATTTGCCAGCTTCCTGGTGCGGAAGTGAAAGCGCTGGATCTTTTGCAGCTGGGCCTCGGTAAGCATGTTAGGGCACCTCTATGCGCTCTAGTATGATATCGATGGCATCATCGGTTGTTTTACCCTCAGCCTCGGCCTCGTAGCTCAAAATGATCCGGTGCCGCAAGACATCCGGGGCCATGGATTTGACATCCTGGGGCGTTACGTAGCCTCTTCCGTTTATAAATGCGTGTGCCCGGGAAGCGGCTTCAAGCCAGATCGACGCCCGGGGAGAAGCTCCGTAGCTGATCAAGGGTGCTATGTCCAAACTGAATTCATCCGGTGTTCTGGTAGCTCCTATCAATCGGACGATGTAATCCAGCAATCGATCTTCCATGTGAATCCCGGAGAGCGCCTCCTTTGCCGAGCGTAATGCGGAAATATCCACGATTCCCGGATTTGTCGCCGAAAATCCGCTTCGCACACGCTTAACAATCTCTTTTTCTTCATCTGCTGACGGATAATCCACTTTGATTTTCAGCATGAAGCGGTCAATTTGGGCCTCTGGGAGGGGATAAGTCCCCTCCTGTTCAATTGGATTCTGAGTCGCCAGCACCAGAAAAGGGTCATCCAGGTCGAAGGTTCTATCCCGAATCGTGACCTGTCGCTCTTGCATGGCCTCCAGCAATGCACTTTGAACCTTGGCCGGGGCACGGTTGATCTCGTCTGCCAGGATGATATTATTGAATATCGGCCCCTTGTTGACCTCAAACGACCCGTTGTCCGGTCGATAGATTTGCGTGCCGATGATATCCGCTGGCAATAAATCCGGTGTAAACTGGATTCGTTTGAACGACGTGTTGATTGCGCTGGCCAATGCCTTAACCGCAGTCGTCTTGGCTAGGCCGGGCAGCCCTTCCAACAGCAGATGGCCGTCGCAAAGCAGGCCGATCAGCATCCGGTTCAATAACCCTGTCTGGCCCACGATCACCTTTTCGATTTCAGCCAGGGTTTGCCGAATCATCAGGCTGTCTTTTTCAATTCGTTGTGTGATTTCCTGTATGTCCATCTGGTCGATTTCTCCTGTGTCGATTCATCCGCCATTACCTTTGGATTGTGAGAGGTGGTTCATTATTCATTTTAAAATTTGAATCTGCACTCTGAGTCATGACTCCTTTCTCCTGCAATTTTCCATTGTTTGGGCATGGATTACTTACCTGCAATAGTCAGAGTGTTCGATTAAATTGCCAGTCGATATTGACTTAGATATCTGATGTGCTATCAAGCAGACGATCCAATTCTCTGTCATCCTTGGAGATTTTGCTTATATCTGAGTAAGTATCCACCAAGTCAATTCCGGAGGCGTATGAATCCATATCATTCAAAGCCCATCCACAGACTTGACAGCTCCAAGTCTTTTTGGGCAGCAAATGGCCGCACTCCGGACACCAATCTTCGTTTCTGCGAAACCTTTGTCTCATTTTTATTCACTCGTTATCCTGAATACACGTTTTTGTTTATCCTCAAATCTTCTGTCGGGGTAGATATATAACTTCATCCTGAAATTAAAATCAGCTTCCATGCAATAGGGTCTTTCACACGGAGATGATCAGTCAGTAATAGTGTTTGCTATATTTGGTATGGTGCCCGGTTTGCCTCGCTCCATATAACGACTATCTCCTTTTCTCGGTGTCACATTTTCGTAGATGCCGTCATCCCGTCTCACTAATTTAGTAAATCCCATATCCCGTAATTCGGAGTTGGTCTTTGGTACGCTGACACCTACAAGAGAGATGAGCCTTTTCACGGGCTGTCCGCAATGCGGGCATGTTTTCAGCGCTGGTTCCGAAATGGCCTGCCGAATCTCAAAGACACTTCCGTTTTCGCAAACACCGGACACATGCTCATATTCATAAACAGGCATTTTCTTTCTCTTCTTTTGTTTTCAGGGCGGGCTTGAGGCCCGCCCGAAGTTTTTACAAACCGTTTCATCAATACATTTCGTCGCCCATACCGCCTCCCGGAGGCATAGTCGGTTCTTTTTTCTTCTCGGGCTTTTCAGCGATCATGGCTTCAGTGGTCAGCATAAGGCCGGACACCGACGCTGCGTTTTGGATGGCAAACCGCACCACCTTGGTAGGATCGATGACTCCGGCCACCAACAGATTTTCATACGTATCTGTTTGAGCGTTGTACCCAAAGTCTCCGTCACCCTCTAATACCTTATTCAATACAACAGACCCTTCCATGCCCGCGTTTATGGCAATTTGTCGCAGCGGTTCGCTTAGCGCTTTTTTCAAAATGTCAACGCCACTTTTTTGCTCACCCTTTACCTTTTTTCGCACCGCTTCAAGTGTCCCGATGCAGCGAATAAGCGCGACACCACCACCCGGCACAATGCCTTCCTCGACAGCCGCCCGGGTGGCGTTCAAAGCGTCTTCGACCCGCGCCTTTTTTTCCTTCATTTCGGTTTCCGTCGCGGCACCGATGTTTATAACCGCCACTCCACCGATGATCTTGGCCAGTCGTTCCTGTAGCTTTTCACGGTCATAATCCGATGTGGTCTCCTCGATTTGAGCGCGAATCTGTTTTACGCGGCCTTCAATGGCGCCTCTTGTGCCGGCACCGTCCACTATGGTAGTGTTATCCTTGTCGATCTTGACCGTTTTGCAGGTGCCCAGATCCTTAACCTTGATATTTTCTAGCTTGATACCCAGGTCCTCGGAAATTACCTGGCCATCGGTCAGGATGGCGATGTCCTCAAGCATGGCTTTGCGACGGTCACCAAAGCCAGGCGCTTTCACCGCCGCAACCTTCAACGTGCCCCGCAACTTGTTGACAATCATGGTAGCTAAGGCTTCACCCTCTACATCCTCAGCAATGATCAAAAGCGGTTTGCCGTTTCTATACACTTCTTCCAGGAGTGGTACCATGTCTTTCATTACTGTGATTTTCTTTTCATGAATGAGGATGTAAGGGTCTTCAAGCACAACCTCCATTTTTTCAGCGTCGGTTACGAAATGCGGTGACAGATAACCCTTATCGAACTGCATGCCTTCAACCACCTCAAGCGTGCTCTCCATGCTTTTGGCTTCTTCAACCGTAATGACACCTTCTTTGCCGACTTTTTCCATTGCAGCTGAGATCTGTTGGCCGATGGTTTCGTCATTGTTGGCCGAAATAGTACCCACCTGCTCGATCTCCTTTTTGTCCTTGGTCAGCTTAGACAAACTTTTCAGCTCTGCGACAACAGCTTCAACACCCTTGTCGATGCCGCGTTTCAGAGCCATTGGGCTGGCTCCCGCAGCAACCATTTTTTGCCCCTCGTTATAAATGGCCTGGGCCAGTACGGTGGCCGTGGTGGTGCCGTCACCGGCAGTATCACTGGTTTTGCTGGAGACCTCCTTTACCATTTGTGCGCCCATGTTTTTGAACTTCTCTTCCAGTTCGATCTCCTTGGCCACGGTGACTCCATCCTTGGTAACGGTGGGGGACCCCCAGGATTTATCCAGGACGACATTGTTTCCTTTAGGTCCCAAGGTTACCTTTACAGCATCGGCCAGGGTGTTGACGCCCTCGAGCATTGCTTCGCGGGCTTTAGATCCGTAAGTAATCATTTTTGCAGGCATAGCTTGTTCCTCCTTTTCAGTTCAAAATTCCCAGAATATCGTCTTCGCGCATGAAGATGTGTTCCTCACCATCGATCTTGATTTCGGTGCCGGCATACTTGCCGAACAAGATGCGATCCCCCTCCTTTACCTCCAGCGCAATGTGTTTGCCGTCGTCGTCCCGCTTTCCGGGCCCTACGGCAACAACCTCTCCCTCCTGGGGTTTTTCCTTGGCGGTATCTGGGATAATGATTCCTCCGGCCGTTTTCTGTTCTTCTTCCACTCGTTTCACGATAACCCTGTCATTCAACGGTTTGATCTTCATTTTAAATTACCTCCTAGTCTATCAATAATTTGGTTTTGATAAGTAGACAGTGATATTGAAAAGTACCATTAGATATCCTGCCACATGCTTCTCTCTCCCATAGCGACCTCCACAAAAAATTTTAAAAAGAAAAAATATAACTAAATAGATAGCGAGTTTTTCAAAAAAAATCGAATCCATGAGTCCGGGCATCAGGGAGACTCCTTATTCCTGAAACCGTTAACTTCCCGTCGAGACCAACTGTGGTTTCTCCGGTCAGTACCTCTATGGAGTCCCCATCTCGAAGCGCACAATCCAAGGTTACAACACGACCGTTCACCTTCACCGGCACATCCCGGGAGACATGTGCATTGATGATTTTCAGGTAATCCCGCACCGTGGCGTTTTCCGCTATGCGAACAATTCGGCCGCCGTTTCCAAAAACTACCAAGTGATCCCGGAACACCTGTCTGTGCAAACGATCGATAAACGCCTCGCTGCTGGCCGCTTCCCTGTGCTGGTGAACGAGGCCTTCCATCCATTGCGTGCGATGGTAGTCGCGCTCAGCAGCAACCTCTGTTTTATAACGCCAATGCGCCGCCGTGCCGTGCTCAGCCTCCAGGTGCATCAACTCTGTACGCACCTGGAACTCGATGGGTTTGTGGGAGATTTCGCGTACCGGATAGACGCAGGTGTGCAGGGACTGATAACCATTGTCCTTGGGAAGACCGATGTAATCGTCGAAGGTGCCGGGAATCGGCTTGAAATGGGCGTGCAAAAGCCCCAGCACAGTGTAACATTCCGGAACTGATGTCACGATGACCCGCAGCCCGATCCGGTCCATGATCTCTTCCAGGGTTTTACCCGTGCGCGTCATTTTGCACCGGATGCCGTGCAAGCTCTTGGTGCGGCCCTGAACCCGGCCCTGTATCTTGTTGCTGGCCAGCAGTCGTTTTACGCCGGACAGAAGGATTTCAAGGCACTTGTCATCTTCCGACTGGATTGGAAAAACTTTTTCGCGCAGCTTTTCATAGTCATGCGGGTCCAGAACCTGAAAGCAGGCATCCTCCAACCGACGCCTCAAATCACCCAGGCTCAAACGGTTGGCAATGGGCACCAGCAGATCGAGGGTCTCCTGGGCCATCTGCCGAGCAGTCGTCTCGCATTCATCGATTGCACATTCCAAAGCCAATAAACGAAATGTGATGTAAAGAATTGCCTTTCGGGGAATACCGTCAATAGAGACCAACAACGCATGAATGTTTTCACTTTCACATGGCTGGGTTTCTATTGGTGAAAAGAAAGCGTCCCGCAGGTCTTCAAGCGCGGTGGCCACATAAGGACCAAAGTGCTCCCGGACATGGCCGATATCGGTCAGGTTTTTCCATAAAAGGGGAGCCAGTAACGCACCGGCGATGGTGGTAGCGTCGGCGGCCTGGTCAAAAAGCAGGTCGGCGGCCTTGTAACCTACTGAATTGCCATTACATGCTTTTGCCTGCGTAAAGGTGTACGCTTGGGTCAGCAGGTCGGCGTCGGCCGCCTTGAAGGTATGTTCAATTTTTTCAATAAATTGGCTGTCAGTAGCCAATCCTGGAGCATCTCGTCCCATAGCTCAAAAAATCCAGAATTAATATGAAGTCAACTTATTTATTGGGGTTTTCGACCAGTAAAGCCTCCATTTTTCGGGTTGCAATGATTTTATGAGTTTTATTTGATTTTATATAATTCTGGAACATTCTTGCGTCCTTAGATGAATGCATCAAAACAACCCACGGTTACCATCTGTGATAGATGATAATAATTACCCCATACACATACTACAATAGTTCTAAAAGAACGGACTAATTCTTTTTTTATTGTATAAAAAATATATCAGGAAGTAAGAAAGTCAAGACGTGAAGGGTGCAAAATGAGCAATTAAGTCAATACCACATTGGGATGCTTTCTTAGTTAGAAATCGTTGCTTTTCAGTTCAGCTCGACGCAATTGGCATCCTGTTATCCTATGCATATTTATTAGGAATCGAACAGATTGGTTAGTCCTTTTCTATGGGTTTATCAAAGGTGGAATCTTTGGACGAGGTTTATTTGCATGCTCATACATCACGGGAGGAACGGTTAATCCTTAAGGTTCTCCGGATTAAAATTCTCGACAACTTTACCTTTTGATAGAATTACATTAACTGTTTTTTGACCTGTTTACAAGCAGCTACAGTGGCTTGGTATGTTTTATAGGCAGGATCTTCCGTACCGACACCTTTTTTAATTAAATCCAGCACCTTTCGAAAAATTTAAAGCTTGTCCGTACCGATTGTTTTCCCTTAAGTGCCAAGGTTGACATCCTGGGAAGGGTGACCGTTGAAGCCGCTTTTTTGTTGGATTTATTAGCCATTCAAACAACCTCCATTCATGCTCTCTGTTTACATTATTCAATATATATTTAGCTGAAAAGTAATTCAAGAAAAAAATTAATCAATGATATTGACATCGTCAAAAACATTTTTATCATATTCACAGAAACGGAAAAGCGATGTTTTAGGACAAAAAATAGAGCTAAAAGGAGGGATGTGAAATGATTTACAGAAGAATGTTTGGAGTACCGACATGGAATGTAAGAAGCCCATTTGGTGAGCTGGAGCTTATGCGGCAGCAGGTGGACAATTTTCTCAGCCGGGTGTCGGAGGGTGGTATGCCGAGCCTGCATGCCGGGGTGTTCCCATCCATCAATCTGACCGAGGACAAGGATCATTATTACATCCGGGCAGAGCTTCCCGGCATCTCCTCTGAAGAACTGGACATCCAGGCAACAGTTAACAATCTGTCAATATCAGGGGAGCGCCAAATCGCGACCGAAAAGGACAATGTGCGCTATCATCGCAAGGAAAGGGAAGCTGGAAAGTTTTCCAGAGCCATAAGCCTCCCTGGTGATATCGATCCCGATGGTGTCAGTGCCTCGTTGAACAATGGCATTTTAAAGGTAAGTGTGCCCAAAGCCGAAAAAGCCAAGCCTAAGCAAATTACGATCAATTGATACCAACATTTTATTGAAGGGAGGGATCGTCATGACGAAAGCTGAAGCCAAAGAACTGAAAGTCAGAGAAAAACAAGAGGTGCCCACGGATACGGAACAAACCCGCCCGGGCCCTGTTTATACGCCCGATGTGGACATATTTGAATCCGAAACAGATATTACCCTGCTGGCGGACATGCCGGGGGTGACGACAGAGCATATGACCATCGATCTGTGTGATGATGTGCTCACAGTGACCGGAGAGACCGAGACTGATGGCGAAGCATCCGAGGAGCCTATTGTCATGGAGTACGGTGTGGGTAAATATTATCGTCAGTTTACGCTGTCGGAGGTCATTGATCAGGCTAAGATTACCGCAGAACTCAAAGATGGTGTCCTGCGTCTTGTGCTGCCGAAAGTCCAAAAAGCAACCCCGCGGAAAATTACCGTTTCCACAGGATAATCCGTGCAATGCCGGGCTCTGGCCCTCATGCCAGTGCCCGGCTGTTTTGGCTAAAGGTGCTTCTTTACGCCAGCCACATTTGTAGGGAGGCAAACCATGGCGAGAAATTATTACGTTACTCTTGGCATCAACCGTGGGGCGAATCTCAACCAAATAAAAAAGGCCTACCGCAGGATTGCCAAAAAGGTGCACCCCGATACAACCCAATCCATAGATGCACAAAAATTCAGAGAAGCCAGGGAAGCCTATGAAACGCTGGCAGATGAAAACACACGCCGGCAATATGATGCGATCCTCAAATCGCAACCAACACCGGTGCGCATAACATCCACTACTGATGAAATAAAGCAACGCAGTTCAGCAATCGAAGAGATGAACCGTTTCGAGTCATCCATGGATGAATTTTTCGAGGGGTTCGTACCGGGATTCTTTCACAAAGAACGCTATCGTCCACCTCGAAAGGACCTGTACTATGAAGTGATTCTGTCACCAAGTGAAGCCATGAACGGCGGATTATTCCCGATCAAAGTACCTGTTTTTGAAAAATGCTCCCGATGTCGCAAGACAGGATTCATGGAATCCTTGTTTTGCCCGGATTGTGACGGTCATGGTCATCGACAAGCAGAGCGGGAGTTTTCTCTGAGCATTCCACCGCGCACGAACCATGGTACGGAAGCGACGGTTTCTTTGGAAGACATCGGCCTGCCGGATGCCAATCTATTTGTCAGAGTTCATATCGACCCATACCTAGAATAAGACAACGATTCCAAACGGTGTTTTATGCCGGATAGATTCATTCAAAAAGCCCAGCGACTATCTATAGAACGTTATAAAAAGCCCAGAGATATAATGGCTATAGCCAGAGCACATGTGTTCTTCAGCGGTTCCCTGCAGAAGCACCCCTTAGACCCTGACAAACTGGTTTTGATTCCAAATCCGCATCGAATTCACGTGTGCGGGAAAGCGCCAGTTGAAGTAACACGCCTATTGTCGGTGCAAAGATCAGCACCAGGATGCCGACCCAGGAGACATGATGGCCAGATGCCAACAAAAGCGGCAGATTAAAAAACAGTAAAAATTGTCCGGACATCGAAAAGAAAGAGGTGACGCGACTGATGGTGTCAGACAGGTTCATGATCCATAAGTCGTTATTTTTAAGGTGAGCGACCTCGTGAGCGATAACCGAATTCAACTCACGCTTGTTCAGCGTGTTCAGCAAGCCGTCCGTTATAGCGATGGCGGCGTTATCTGGGCTGCCGGTGGTAAAGGCATTGAGCATTTTTGTCGGCACGTAATAAATTGTCGGCGTTCTCGGCAGGTTGGCCCGTTGTGCGAGTTCCCGCAACGCGGCATACAGGTCCGGCGCCTGCTGTGGGGACAGCGGCTTGGCGGCGTACCAACGCAAGATGACCTTGTGTGACAGCTGTGGGCCGATGATCAGGCTTATGACGGTGATAATGACGACCCAGCGTATCCCCGAAGGACCTGCGAAAATCCAGCCCAGCAGACCCAGCAGCAATACCATGCTGGCCAACAGCATTATTGAGTGAAGCCAGTGGACGATTTTGTGCTTCAACGCAGCTATTTTGTAATTATTTGTATTCATACATATATTTTCAATCGAACGATCTTAACAGTTGCTGACAGGATCGATTTCAATGCGCTGTTATTAAAATTCAAATCTTTCCATTCGCATTCTTGAGATCCGTTTCCCTTGTTGTACCAAGTTTTCCATTTTATCGAATGCATTTTGGTACGCCATGATACCTTCCAAATAATATTCGTAAAGTGGATCGTCTTTACCTACCGTTTTTTCGATCTTACTCATCAATTCAATGGAATGCTCAAGTAGTTGTGCCATTTCGGACAGCGCTATTTCACGTTTTTTCTGCTGGTTGCGTTCCTTCAAAAGGATCGGCAAGAGGCGCTGGATAGCATACTCGACCAAGTCATCCCGCGATGACTCCACTTCATTTAATAATTTTTTAAGGGACGACAGGGACTTTTGACTGATCACAAACGTTTTTTGGATTCGATCTTTCTTTTCGACATTTTTTCGAGGATTTGAACGGGCAATGGCGATCAGGGCATCAGAATCCTCCAGCAGATAATCAAATAACGATTTTTGCTTGAGCCCCAGTCGACTCGAAAGGATGCTGAGTGCCTCGATGAACTCCGGCGAAATTTGAAAAGTTGCGCGGACTGATTTTTGCTCCATCAGCCCTGAGGTGTCTTTCAGCAGTAAAGAACGGTTCTTTCTCTCTTTGGTACTTTCTGACATAACTTGTGCCTCTCCAAAATACAATTTACATAAAAAGTAGTGTAATTATATAAATCATTGCGTTCTTGTCAATTCCCTTCTCGTATCCTGTCAGGGGCATGTCCACCTTATTGTATGACAACGGCTTAGAGATTGCCCAATTTCTAAGCGACAATCGATGTTATTTTTCTGCATTCACACTTTAATTGACGTTAAAAAATGATATATATGCTTAGTGTTCATTCATTCCAAGATTCCAGGTTCATCCTAAATTATTAAATTCTTTTGACCACTATCTGTTTTCGATATCCCTTCAGCCGCTACTGGGTTAAACACGATAAACAAGTGACACTCCATTACGTTGCGCTAAAAATTTAAAAAAGTAATGTTGTTTATATTGACAGGCAGCTTTCATGTCATATCTTTCAGGCAAACACAACCCACCCCAAGGAGGAAATGAACTATGGCTAAAACAATCGAATAGACTTGGGAACCACCAATTCGGTAGTCGCGGCTTGGGAAGGCGACAAAGCAACGGTGATTCCCAACAGTGAGGGATCTCGCACCACCCCGTCGGTGGTGGCGCACACCGAAGACGGACAGCGACTTGTGGGCAAGATCGCCCAGCGGCAGGCGGTGATGAATTCGGATTCGACCATTTACTCAGCCAAACGGTTTGTCGGCCGCAGGTGGGGCGAAGTGGATGAAGAGTCCAAAATCGTATCCTACAAAGTGGTTAAAGACAGCAGCGATGCGGTCCGGTTTGACGTGCGTGGCAAAAAGGTCGCCCCGGAGGAAGTCTCCGCCCAGGTGCTGCGCAAACTGGTAACCGACGCCTCCAGCCACCTGGGAGAGAAGGTCACCGAGGCGGTCATCACCATCCCGGCTTACTTCAATGACGCCCAGCGCCAGGCATTATCGTGAGGCAAGCGTATTCGTGCTGCATTGTTTTTATGCAGCGATCGTGAATACCTCGCATAGGCGATAAACATTAAGCAAACCCGAGGTGCAATAGGGAACTATGGCCGTTCAATACAAAGACTACTATGAAATCCTGGGCGTTTCCCGCGACGTGTCCAAAGACCAGCTCCAGCGCGCTTATCGCAAGCTGGCGCGCAAATTTCATCCGGACTTGAACAAGGAGGCCGGCTCCGAAGAAAAATTCAAGGAGA
>JAOZRT010000025.1 GCA_029940035.1 Desulfobacterales bacterium | reverse complement strand
GGCGTAGTTGAGTGCCAGATCGGTTCCGGGCCGTATCATCCAGTAGCGATGAGATTTGGTGGCGGTTTTGGTCACCCGAGGGTCGATATAGGTCATCTTGGCGCCATTTTCAAGGGCGTCCATGAGATTGTTGACCTCTTTTACGGCAATAGCTTCAAAGAGATTACGTCCGTACATCACGATGTGCCTGGTGTTTTTGTAGTCCATGCTCATCTGGGCATCGGTCAATCCAAAAAGGGACCGACAGGCCGTATTGACAGACCCCTTACAGAGGGCATCATGCGTAAAGTGGTTGGGCGATTTGATCGCTTTCAGGAAGGTTTTGCTCACGTGGGTCGCCAGCTGGGTTCGTTCTCCCAGAACAACACTGTGGCCACCGTATTTGTCGATCACACCTTTCAATTTCTCACCCACCATGTCCAGGGCTTCATCCCAGGAAGCCTTTCGGAAGTGACCTGATCCCCGTTCACCGACCCGGATCATAGGTGACTGCAGCCTTTCATTGTCATAGAGAAGCGAGATGCCGGCTGCACCGCGCGGGCACAGGCTTCCCTCCATTCCCGGCACAACGGGATTTCCTTCGATCCACTTGACCTGTCCATCTTTAACCAACACTTTGATGGGACAACGTACGGAACACATGAAACATAGTGTGTACACCTCTTTTTCCATAATACTCCTCCAATCTAATGAATATTAACGAATTTATATAACGTTATCAGTTTCGAAAAGATCCGTAAATGAAGTAATCGTAGCAATAATTATACCAGCAACAAGGTGGATGGCGAAGAATTATCTGGGAACTGACTTGTCGGTATAACTTAGCGGTATTTCAGGGAAATAGAAAGCCCTATTCAGGATAATTCCGGCAGAGGGGGACAGTGGGATGAGTGGTCCATGCCAAAAAACCGCAATAAAAATATAACATTGCAACATTTATAATGCGATCAGGTAACTATCTGGAAACAAAATAGAAATGAATTGAACAGCTGTTGGGCGACAGATTTTTAGTGCGTGAATGTTTATTGAATTTTGATCATCACAGAGTTTGACCGGATAAACGAACAGGTAGCGTCAATAAGGTTAACCATCTGAAATAAAAATAATAATAATCAAAAAAGTTTTTGATAAATTCACAAAGCAATGACGGATTAACCGATGGCACATTGCTTGCTATGCATATTTAGATATTTATCTGGAGGGACTTATGCTCGATATTCAATTTTATATTGATTACGTGGAAAGACTGGGCAACACCTGGTTCGGCAAAACCCTGTACAGTGTTTGCGTCGGCGCCCTGGGGGTTGTCATCCTTACCGTCTTCTTTGCCGGAATACTAGAGACCGCAGCCCTTGAAAAACTGCTGCCAGTCATCGTCGGTTTCAATGCCGCCCTGACAGCGTATATGACAGTGGACAAAACCAGAAACATGGTTGCGCGTAAACAGGCCATCTCCGTGGGGGCAGGTGTCGTCATGGTGCTGCTGGCGTTTGTCTGTCTGAATATCCTTTATTATAAATGGGCAGGCTACAGCCTTGTCGGGATCGGCATGTTGATGATCATGCTGGTTGTGGGCATCATCGCCGCGAGCCTGGGTGGGAAGCTGTGCACCAAATACCTCGAACTGAATCACTCAGTGTAGCGTTGGAATAATAAAATTTTATTCTCTTGCACGCACAACGACGCATGAGCTCACACTACACCAGTTATGCAATATTATTAATCATACATTAGAAACATTTATCAGCACGGGGAGTGTTAACTATTCCGGAATTGTGAAAGGTATAATACTCCCAAAAGTGACTGACCGTTTCTAATGAATCACATTCAAAGGAGGACATTGATGAGAAAGCTTTTTTTTACCATTACACTGAGTATCATGATGTTAGCATTTGTTGCGGCGCCGGGTTTCAGCGCTCCGTCAGCGACCATTTCCGGCAGCGAAGTCAAGGCCGGGGACACGGTCACCATCGAAGGCATGATCGAACCGGGGCAGGACCTTTACATCGCCGTGGCCATGCAGGAGATGTTCGCACCTGAAGATACAAAGGGTGTGCATGAGACCAAGCGGCTGAAAAAAGATGCCGACAAGGCGAAATTCGAATTGAACACCAAAATTCCGCCGCTCTACTACATGCTGACAACCAATGCAGATGCATTTGGCGCCGAAGGCAAAAAGAGGTTCGGTGGACCGTCGGTGCTGATGAAAAAAGGCCAAGGCATCTATTCCACCACCATGTACTACCTAAAAAGCAATTTCAGTGACGTGGATGCCGAAGTCCGAAACATGCTGGGACCCATCCAGACCGAGGCCCAGTGGAATTTTCTCAGGTATGCCAACCAGTCCAGCTACGGTATCAACACCATTGTCAAAGAGGGCAGCAACGTCGGCAAGGTGACCATTTTCTCGCGGTCGGTAATCACCGACTACGCTAAAAGCGGAAAATACTGGGACAAAAACACCGCCATCAATCTGGATAAGAACACGGGTAAATTTACGGCGACATTCAAAACCTATCGACACACTCCGCCGGACACCGGTTTTGACGTGTATGTCAACGGCGACAAAAGCGGCTCTTACAAGGTTATGAAAAACGGTTTCTGGCTTTCCAAGGGTTTCCGTTATATGAATCCCCTCTGGATCATCCTCGGCGCCATCCTCGTGGGGACCTACTTTTCCATGATCGGTGCCGCCGGCGGTATGCTTATGGCCGCTTTCCAGGTTCTGATCGTTCACACGGCCGGCCCTGTCGGCATCAACGCCGCCAACGTGCTGAAACCCTCCAACATGGGCTTGACCTTGTTCTCACCCCTGGGTTCTTTTTATCGCTACGCCGTCGTGGAACGACGTGTGGCCTGGCCGGTGGGTCTCTCTTTTGGTGTGGGTATTTTCATCGGGTCTATCTGGCTGGGTAAATATGTCTCGGCCTACCTGCCCATGAAAGCCTACAAGGAGTGGCTGGCTGTTCTGGTGGTGCTCATGGGTATTCAGACCCTTCGGGAATTGAGGCCCAAGGCCATGGAAAAACGTAAAAACATCAAGGCCATGGTCAAGAAGTTCAACGATGCGGTGGCCAAAGCCAAAACAGAGGGTACATCCGTTGAGATGGGCCGTATCGAACCGGTCAAGAACGGGCTGACCGATTATCGCTTCAAATTCTGGGGTGAGGAGTTCACCATCAACCCGCTGTTGTTTGCCATCTTGGGGCTGGCCATCGGCGTTGTGTCCAGGTCTTTTGGTATTGGCGGTGGTTTTCTGCTCGTGCCTGCCATGACCACCCTTGGGGCGTTGCCCATGTACGTTGCGGTTCCCATTTCGCTGATCGGGACCTCTTTTTCAAGTATCGGTGCTTTTATCGGATATTTGATGACCGGTTATCTTCCGGACATGTGGCTGATGATCTCCATTATTATCGGTGGATTTGTGGGCGGCATGCTGGGCAGCCGGGCTCAGAAGCTCTTCAGTGAAAAAACGCTCAAGATCGTACTGGCCATCACGCTGTTCTTCCTGTTCTTCAGGTTCTTCAAGATTGAAATCTGGATATAAACCTTAACCTATGTTAACAAGAGGGAAAGCGGCAACGCTTTCCCTTTTTTTTTAGCGGCGGCTTGTCTCGGCGTAGCCCGAAGGGCGAAGACGGCAGCCGCGTACAATAAATACGCGAAGCGGATTTATAATGAATGAATTCTTAGACATCGTGTGGTTCAAAATTGTAGCGGTCACGCAGGGCGTTGTGCGGGCAATGGATGTGCTTGTTGCACCGCTCAATGCTCTGGGGCCTGCTGCGGTAATTTTACTGCTGGTGTTGGTTACCGTGTGCTTCACCAAGCTTTTCAAGAGATTGTATACGACCAAACGGTATGAATCTCTGAAAAAAGAGTTCAATCACTGGACGGAAATCCGCAAGCAGGCCATGCGTCTCGAGGACCGGGAAAAGGGCAAGGGGCTGGCCAGAAATATTGATCAGGCCAGGCTGAACAAGGTCTATTATGATTATTTTTTCGAAGGATTTATGAAAAATATCCTCACGACCGTCCTTCCTGTTCTTCTCATGGCAGCGTATATCAACGAAGCCTACAACCCGGACAAACTGTCGAAGCTGTTCGGCAGATATTATGTCTTCAAAATACCGGGATTCGGCGGTGACCCAACTCCTGTCGGTGCTTTGGTGTGGTTTGTTTTGTTACTGATAATAGTTCATGTTTTATGGGCCGTGGCAATGCATGTGCTCAAGAAGAAAAAGGATCCAAAACCAGTGAAAATACCTAAAACTTAAAACAGTTTTTCACATTCGACGTTCGACGTTCGACGTTCGATGTTGGATGTTGGACGTTCGATGTTCAATTGTCACACGGAGATCTTCAATTGTCATGTCCCTGTTTCTGCTGCTGCCCATAATTTTTATTTCTTCCTTTATCCTGACCATGGTGGGGCTGGGGGGCGGTCTCATTTTTTCACCCCTTTTTGTGCTGTTGGGATTCCCGGTTTCCACAGCGGTGTCGGCATCGCTGTTTTTAAACGGCACGGCAGCCCTTTCCGCTGCCGTCACTTATTACCGCAAGAAGATGATCGATGTCAGAACGGCCATCCCCCTCTTGATATCGTCCACGGCAGCGGCGCCTTTCGGGGCCATGCTCACCAGTATCATCCCTGTGCGGCTCTTTTCTGGGATTTTAGCTGCCGTGATCCTGGCGGCTGCAGCGCGCATGCTTTTTTCGGGAAAGGCCGGGGATTCTGCGTCGCCCAAAAGCGTCAGGTTCCGTGTAATCGGTGGCGCAGGTATCGGGATCGTCGTAGGGCTCATGGCCGGGTTATTGGGCATCGGCGGTGGCGTCTTTATTGTGCCGCTGCTTATTTACGTGTTGGGGATGCCCACCAAGACGTCGGCCGCCACTTCGATCTTCATTGTGGTGTTTTCTTCGTTTTCCGGCTTTATTGCGCATGCTTCCCTGGCCAGCATCGACTGGAAATTTATCTTGCCTGCGGCAATATTTTCGTTTGTCGGCGGTCGGCTCGGGGCCAAGGTCATGTCCGAGCGATTAAAAGGCAGGCGTGTGCGCCAGATATTTGGCGTGGTGCTGCTGATCTTTTTTCTGAAACTGCTCCAGAATTCGCTATGAAACCATTTGTCCGGAAACTGACGATATTTGCCGGCCCATTCATCGTCTTTCTGTTGCTGGCCGGCCCTGCATGGGCGACCCAGAAGCACGGACAGCCCGAAGGCCTGTACGTGCACCAGATGGCGCACATTTTTTTTATCATTTCCATGGGCATTCTGGAGTTTTGGCTGCGGCAGCGCAACCTCACCAACGAGAGGGGCTGGAAATATCTTCAACTGGCGGCGGTCCTTTTTATCCTCTGGAACATCGATGCCGCCCTGGTGCATTTGATGGAGGAGCATCTAAATGTTCTGGGCATCTCCAGAATCGACTTCTGGCACCTGAAAATTGAGAACACCCAGGGACAGGATGCCATCTCCCTCATCTACTACTTCCTCAAGATGGACCATCTTCTGTGTGTACCGGCCATGTTTTGCCTCTATTATGGTTTGAAAACCATTTTGAAAAATACCGCCTTGGTTGACAGGGAAGGGGGTGACGCATGATTTTGTCATACACCCCCATATGGCTGGTAGATATGGTGGGATCGATCATGATGATCGTTCTGTCCCTGCTCTCCCTGCGACTGGTGTCACAACTGCGCCGCCGTGACCGCAACAACATAATATGGACGTATCTCTGGTGGATCTGTGTGGCGCTTTCCTGTTTTGCCGTATCCCGGTCAGTCGGGCACATCCTGAAGAATTTTCTACTGATGGCGGGGCAGAAGACTGCATGGGCTGCCATTCGTCCCTTTAGCGGCGCCATCAACAGTGTAATGTTTGTCGTCGTCGGTTCCGTTACCCTGTTTTTCGAGCGTATCTGGGATGTTTACCAACTGGTTTTAAAAGACCGGCAGGCAGTCAAATCAGCCCACCGGGAACTGCTCTTTCTAAACCAGAACCTGGAACGGCTGGTGGAGGAGCGCACGAATGCGCTTTCCGCGTCGGAGTACAAATACCGCAAGATTTTCGAGGTGTCCAAGGATATGATCCTGGTGGCAACCAGGGACGGTTCCATTGTCAACCTGAACCCGTCCGGATATCGACTTCTGGGTATGGACATGGAAAAAGATCAAATCGAGAACAGGAACGTACGCGAGTTCCTGGCGGATCCTGAAGCCTGGCCGCGCATCATCGCCTCAGTTGAAAAAGAGCAAGCCGTGGACAACGTGGAATTGGAGCTGCTTACCACGGACGGCGCCCGTAAACGAATTTTGCTGGGTGGCAGTTTGGAGGATGCAGCGGACAGTGAAGAGGAGGTCATTCACTTTCTGGTCAAGGACATCCAGAAGCGTAAGGTCATGGAGGAACAGCTTGCCCAGGCGGACAAACTCGCTTCCATCGGCGAACTTTCTTCGGGGGTTGCCCATGAAATCAACAATCCTCTGGGAGTCATTCTAGGGTATACGCAGCTTCTGTTGAGAGGGGAGTCGGATGCCTCGGAACAATATGCAGACCTGAAGACCATTGAGAAACACGTCCGCAACTGCAAGACCATTGTGGAAGACCTGCTGAGCTTTTCAAGAAAGTCCGATACCGAGAAAAAGGTTTTGGATATCCACAAGATAATCGATGATGTACTCGCGTTTGTCCAGCACCATTCCAATATCGAGCATATTGCCATTGAAAAGGAATACAGCCCTTCTGTTAAGCCCCTTCTGGTGGATGAAAAAAAGATCAAGCAGGTTCTCATCAACCTCATGATGAATGCGATCCATGCGGTGGGCCAAAAGGGGAATATACGGATATCCACTGATGGGAGCGCAACAGCAGCTGACCTGAGCATCAAGGTGGCGGATGATGGTCACGGCATAGAATCCAGGCATCTCAATAAGATCTTTGATCCCTTTTTCACCACCAAGGCCACAGGCGAGGGGACCGGCTTGGGGTTGTCGGTCAGTTACGGTATCGTAAAGAATCACGGCGGCCACATTCAAATTGAGAGCCAACCTGGGAAGGGATCGGTTTTCACCGTGGTGCTGCCGGCTGTTCCTGCGCTTCAGGAGATTTGACGGATGAGGGCAAAATTACTGATTGTAGATGACGAACCCGATCTGCTCCAGCTTTTAAAACGGATCCTTGAGCCGGATCTGAATTGCCGTGTGGACACAACGTCGTCGGCCCGGACAGCCCTTGAAATGCTGTCAAGCGGGGTTTATGACCTGTTGCTGGCGGATATCAAAATGCCCGTGATGAGCGGGTTGGAGCTGTTGGAGGTCGTGAAGACGCAGCACCCGGATTTGACGGTGGTGTTGATGACCGCCTATGGCCATGTGGAAATGGCCGTGGAAGCCATGCAACGCGGGGCCTATGATTTCATCACCAAGCCCTTTGAACACGAAGCCCTCATTGTGCGGTTGGAAAAGGCCCTGGAAAGAAGTGAACTGATTCGGGAAAACAGCCGGCTCCAACAGGTTTGCGGCAAAGAGGCCGTGTTTGAAAACCTCGTGGGTAAAAGCCCGCGGATGCAACGGCTTTATGAATCGATCCGCATGGTGGCGGCCACCGATCTCACGGTGTTGATCACCGGCCCTTCCGGAGCAGGCAAGGATCTGACAGCCAGGGCTGTGCATTCGTTGAGTGACCGGAAAGACCGGCCGTTCATAGCGGTAAACTGCCCCTCCATACCCGAGAACATCCTGGAAAGCGAGCTGTTCGGCTACAAAAAGGGCGCCTTCACGCATGCCACTCAGGACAGGACCGGCCTGTTTCAGGAGGCCAATACAGGCACTATTTTTCTGGATGAAATTGGGGACGTGAGCCCGACGATTCAGACGAAGCTGCTGCGTGTACTGCAGGAAAAGGAAGTGAAACTGCTGGGTGATGCCCGACCGGTGAATGTGGATGTGCGCATCATTGCCTCCACCAACCAGATCCTCAAGGAAAAAATCCAGAAGGGCGAATTCAGGGAAGACTTTTTCTACCGGCTGAACGTCCTGCCCCTGGAACTGCCGGCCCTGAGGGAGCACCGTGAAGACATCCCGTTGATTGCCGACCACCTGCTGGAAAAGCACTGCGCCAAGATGGATCGGACCAAAAAGCGGTTTTCGAACGAACTTGTCGGATATTTTATGAACATGCCCTGGGAGGGGAACGTCCGGGAAATGGAGAACCTGATCATGCGGGGCATTTTGTTTTCCACATCAGAAGAGATTCTGCCCCAGGATGTCGGGATCATGGACCAGGGCCGCACGCAACCGGTCGCCAGGAACGGGGTGGACGGCCTCCCCTACCGACAGGCCAAGGAAAATACCCTGGAGCAGTTCAACCACACGTTTATCGGAGAACTGCTGGCTCTCCATCATGGCAATGTCACCCAGGCAGCCAGGCAGTGCGGGCTGGAGCGCCAGTCCCTGCAGCAGATCATGAAGCGCTACGGGATCAAGGCAGACAAGTACCGGCAGAGGTCAGAGGCCTGATTCCCAGAGGACGGAACTTACAGAAGACAGAACCACAGAGCCCCAGAGATCAGAACCACAGAACAACAGAAGACGGAGGACAGAGGACAGCGGGCCGTAGTCAGTGGTCAGTACCACTTGGAAATTGGTTATTCGTTATTGGATCAAGTATTAAAAACTTTGCAATGCAACATGTAAAATGACAACTTTTGATCAGGACTTGACCGAATGTCGGAAGGCAGCGGCTGGAGCCACCCTGTAGTCAGTAGTCAGGGATAGATACCAAAAACCGCCCTGGTGAAATCCGCTGCGTTCCTCATTAGCATGCATTTCACGGGGTAAGCAAAGACGCTAAGATCGCAAAGACTTTTTACACATTTATTCGTCTGATGCTTGAGAATGGTCCTGAATGTCTCCAGGATTTTTTTTATCTATTTTACGTTGTCTTTTTTCTTCTTTTTTCTTCATCCTTGCGATTTCTTTTTGACGTTTTTTAAATTGAAAATTTGGTCGTGCCATCTTCTGTTTCCTTTCCATCCAAGGAAAACCTGCAGCATACCAGAATACTGGGTAATCGAAGAAAATGGATGCGTAATATTTGGTTTGCCCTGCAGCATTAAGTTGAAATGACAAAGGGCATCCTTCTTTATGATAGGATGCCCTTTTCCTTCAGATAAACAGATGATTAGTCCACAGTTACATTTACCGCAGCAGGACCTTTTTGGCCTTGCTCGATGTCAAAGGTAACCCGGTCGCCCTCATCAAGAGACTTGAAACCAGCGGCATTGATTCCTGAATGATGAACAAACACATCCGGTCCATCTTCCTGCTCAATGAATCCAAAGCCTTTACTGGCATTAAACCACTTTACAATTCCATTTGTCATGGTGATATCCTCCTTTAATTTATTTTCAAAACCTTAAACTGGAGGATACATTGTTTGAAGAATGGATTGTCCTGCAGAAAAAAATCGTCCCATCAATTGATGATGAGGCCTTGTTGAATGACGATATAATAATAGTTTCTGAAAGAAATGCAAGCTATATATTAGATTTTTTAATAATAAAGTTTAAAGATCTAATCATTCGGGAGAATTTCGATTTCATTCGTATCTGAAATTCCCGGCATACCCTGTTTTTCTTTTTCGCGATGAATGAGATAATCGATAAACCGCATGGCTTCTTCTATTAGTTCCGGTCGAAGTTTCTCCAACTCCATCAGCTTATCCCGAATCATAAGTCTATCCACCATAGCCTGTTCTCCTTATTAAGAGTTGTCACTTTTTTTAGATTTTTATCAACCTGTCTTCCATATTTGTTTTTTCAAGAATGAACATCGAACATCCAACGTCCAACATCCAACGTCGAATGTGGTTTGTCAGCTTATTGTATTCAGTTTTTCTGGGCATCCAGCCAAGAGCAAAGGGCCAAAGGTTCGATGTTCAGTGTTCGATGTTCGATGTCGGACGTTCATTCGGTCTGAAATTCCGGCCTCTGTTCTTTGACATTCCGGCCTCTGGGTCTTCTGTGGCTCTGTCCTCTGGCAATCCGTTATCTGACTTGAGTTTTTTCTTGTACTTCCGCAGCATCTTCCACTGGCAGTAGTGGGTGGGGTTGGCCCGGGTGTGCTTCAGGGCTTTGACGGCGGCTTTCATGCCCAATCCATGCTGCATGAGATACGCGGCGACAAAGGTCCCGGTTCTGCCTATCCCGAAGCGGCAATGGACGAGGATCTTGTTTCCCTTGGCAATGGCAGTGTCCATCCAAGCAAAGGCGGCCTCCATGGCATCCATGTCCGGAGCACATTCGTCTGAAATGGGAAAGAAGTACACCTTGAAGCCGGCTTCTGCCTGTATTTCATGCAGGTCGAAGAATTCCCCGCACAGGTTGACAATGGCATCGATGCCGTGCTGCTTCATGACGTCGAGGTCAGGCTGAAACATGGGCACGCACCCCACCGCCAGATCATCGGTTATCCATTTTAAGGGATAGTTACTCATTTTTCTCATTTCTCATGCAAGTCTCAAGTGTTGAAACGATACCTGCCCTGCATGAAATCGTCAACAAAACTCTCCACCATGCTTTCGTCTTTGAGGCACATGTCCATGAGCGGCGTTGCGCCCAGCAGGCGTCCGAGCATGTCGAGTCTGTCAAAACAGGTTTTACGTTCCACCCCTTTGAACTGGCCGTCCACCAGGTCGCTTTTGACGCTCACCTCAAAACCAAGGCGAAGGAGGACCTTTTTCAGAAAAGTGGCTCGCAGCATCCGCTGGTGCATTTCCGTGCCACCACCGGAGAAGCGGAACTGAACGAGGTTATCGGCTGCATCTTCGCGGCACAGGGCATCCACAATCACGAAATGGTATCCGAATTTGAGATTCAGGTTCATGTAGTCATCCGATATGACCGCATGGCTGACAAACATGGTCGCTTTGGGGCTGGCTATGCCGCCGCTCATGACGATCCTGTCGTGCGCCTCCCAGTCAAAATGCTGAAGGGCTCCCCAGTGTATGTCCGGGTGGGTGAGCCCGGTCCACAGGGCGCGCATGGCCTGGTTGCGGACCTCTTCTATGGGAATTTCCTTGCTTGATTCAGTGCCGTCTTTCAGCCCCTTCCCGACATCCAGTACGAGGAACTGCATGGGGATATGCGTGGTCAGCTTTTTGGCGGAGCCCGGTTTCCTCAACCGATTATCGGAAATGTGGAACATCTCCCGGACGGCTTTTTCGTGAGAATAACGGATGATGTCATGCAGGGACCGGCAGTGCCGGGGAGTGAAGGAAGCAGCTTCCGGATCCACCAGATCCAGGGTGGAGACAAATTTCAGAATATAGCGCAGTTTGCGCATAAAGGGGCTGTCCACCATCAGGTCGATTTTGGCGCAGGGGCTTTCCAGCATTTTGTGGACGGTTCCGGCATAGACGCTCAGACCGTCGGCATGCACGGTCACCTGCCGGCCATGAGCTAAAACAGTGCTGGCTGCACCGGTGTTCACCAGGGCCGGCACCTTGAATTCCCGGGCCACGGATGCCAGGTGGCCGGCTGAACTTCCCGCATCGGTGATAATAGCGCTGAGCCGGCTGATCAGTTTGGCATATTGCGGCAGGGCGTTCCTGGCCACCAGGACAGCCTGGTGTGGTACAGTATTCAGGTCGGTTGCTGTCGTAAGATTGTGGACCGGTCCTGTGGCGATGCCGGAGGATGCGCTCTCGCCGCCTTTCAGCAACAGTCCCTCGTCGATATCATCAAAGTCGCAGTCCGGGGTTGCATCCTCATTCGCAAAGCCTGTTCTCAAGGGCCTTGTCTGAAGAAGGAAAACTTTTCCCGACCCATCGATGGTCCATTCGATGTCCTGGGCTTGTTGGAAGTGGTTTTCCAAAACCAGGCCCCATTCTGCCAGTTGGATGGCCTCGGAACCATCCAGGGAAAGGGCTGCTGATTGTTTGGCCGGCAGACGCTTTGTTTCCAGGTTGCCGCCCTCCGCGCAGACCATTTGGTGGCCCTTTGCGGCGGGCAGCTTCTCTATGAGCCGGGGGGAAGGTCTTTTGGAAAGGGTGAGCACGTCTGCCGGCGTCTGCCCACTCACCAAAAGCTCGCCCAATCCCCAGACAGCATGAATTTTCATATTGCCTGACTTAGTATTTGCTATGTCGGTGGTGTACATGACCCCGCTGGTGCGGGCGTCGATCATGGTCAACGCCAGCACGGCCATGGCAGTTTCTCCATCCGATAGACCATATCTGATGCGGTAGTGCAGTGCTTCGGGTGAGTACTTGCCGGCAATAACTTTTTTATAGGCTTCGGCCAGGTTGTCCTGGTTTACATTCAGGATCGTTGCATACTGACCGGCAAAAGAGGCCCTGGAATCCTCTCCCACGGCACTGCTGCGCATGGCCATTTTCGGAGGGTCGTGGTTTGAAGGCGTGATGGCCTGATACTGTTCATTTAGGGCGTCGACCATTTCCGGTGGGACTGTGGCTGCCATGATCATCTGCCTGATTTCTTCTGACAGGGTGTCCACCGAGCCTGTGTCGTCGATATCCATTGCTGACAACCGTTCATCGATTGCCCCCCGCAGGTAATTATACTCTATAAAGTGGTGTAAGGCGTTGGTGGTGATGACAAAGCCTTTGGGGGCCGGGAGCCCCAGGGTATTCTGGACGACACCGAGATTAAGGGCTTTCCCGCCCACGAGATTCAGATCCAAGGGGCCTGTCCCAGCAAGGTCTTTGACATAGGGCGGCGTGGCAACAGGTGTTTGCGGAACTGCCATGAAACGGATATATGTGTTAATTTTATTGAAAAAAGACAATAGATCCGGATGATCCGCCGGGCATATGCGGGCCATGTCGTCCACAATACTGGCCACATGCCCGGTAAGGTCGGCACACAGTCTCTCAACGGCGCAGAAATCCCTTTTTTGACGCTGGTAATAGATTTCCTCGAGTTCCGCCATGAGGTCATGGGCGCGTTTGTCATGGTACAGCAGGGATTTGAAGGCTGCGTATTTGTCCTTGAGCACTTTGCCCGGGGCAAAAAGCTGGTAGGTCCAGTATTTGAAAAGATTGCCGTAGAGCATTAACAGGATTCCTTGAATTATTAAAATAAATTAGAAACACGTATCTGCAAGGATGCTGTTTAATATCCCATGTTTTTTCATTGGGATAATGTTTATAAATGTGGCTTACTGCTTCTAATGTAAAGGTAACCAGGAATTTCCCGATTTAAACCCTTTGCGGTCAGGTTTCGCTTGACGACGGTTTAACCCGCCATTATAATAAACTGTAATGCACTGATAATAAAAAAAAAGTGATGTGCAGTCAGAGTCGCAAGACCAACCACGGAAGATTCGGCCGTTTTTGTACTGCCACCCGATACTGGAAAATCGCCATGGAAAGAACCAGAAGAAGACTCAGCGCCATTCTCAGTGCCGATGTTGCGGGTTACAGCCGGCTCATGGCCGGTGATGAAATCGCTACCGTGGGCACGCTGACGCGGTACCGGGACATCATGTCCGACAATATCCAGAAGTTTCACGGTCGGGTGGTGGACTCTCCTGGAGATAACCTGCTGGCTGAATTTGTCAGTGCGGTGGATGCGGTGGAGTGTGCGGTGAATATGCAGACGCTTCTCATGGAAGAGAATGCAGCCCTGACGGAAAATCGCAAGATGCATTTTCGGGTGGGGATCAATCTGGGCGATGTCATCATAGAGGAAGACCGTATTTATGGTGACGGCATCAACATCGCCGCCCGGATCGAAGGCCTCTGCAAACCCGGCGGTGTCAGCATTGCCAGGAGTGTGTACGACCAGGTCCGGAACAAGCTGGACATTCAATTTGACTATGCCGGGGAACACACGGTCAAGAATATAGCCGAACCGGTGCGCATATACAACGTCATCATGGTGGCCGGTAAGGAAGAACTGTCTGCCAGGGTGGAAGAGGTGGTCAGTGAAAATCCCTCCATCATTGTTCTGCCCTTTATCAACATGAGCGGGGATGTGGATCAGGAATACTTCAGCGACGGGTTGACCGAGGATCTCATTACCGACCTTTCCAAAATATCGAACCTCTTTGTGATCGCCAGAAATTCAGCCTTTACCTACAAGGGCAAGGCTGTCAATGTTCAGGAGATCGGCCGTGATATGGGCGTAAGATACGCGTTGGAGGGAAGTGTACGCAAGGCCGGCCAGCGTGTGCGCATCACCGCCCAGTTGATTGACACGACCTCCGGCGGACATATTTGGGCTGATCGCTACGACCGTAACATGGACGACATCTTTGCCCTGCAGGATGATGTGACCCAGAAGATCGTTTCCGTGCTGGCCGTGAAAGTGGGCGAGGGGGAAAAGCAGCGCATCTACGACCGGGACACGGACAATGTGGCAGCCTACGATTATTTCTTGCGGGGGTTGGAGTACTCCAATCGATTTACCCCAGAAGGTAATATCAAGGCGCGCGAGTTATTCGAGAAAGCCATCGACCTGGACACAGGCTACACCATGGCCTATGCCAAATACGGTTGGACCTATCTGACCGAATGGATGATGGGATGGTCTGAAGACGAGCGCAACCTGGAAAGGGCCAGAGAACTGGCCATCAAGGCGATCTCTACCGGAGACACGGTCGGGTCAGCCTATTGCCTGCTGGGACATTCCTATTTGTGGAAAAAACAGCATGACAAGGCCATAGCCATTTATGAAGAATTGGAGAGCATGAATTACGGTATGGCCGAAGCATTGTCTGATTACGCCAGCGTCCTGAATTTCTGCGGCAGGCCCGAGGAAGCCATTCAATTGCTCCAGAAAGCCATCCGCCTGGATCCCTTGTTTCCGGTATTCAATTCATTCAACCTGGGCCACGCCTATTATCTAGTGGGTCAGTACCCGGAAGCCATCACCCACCTGCGGGAGGCCCTGGTCCACAATGCCGAGTTTTTTCCGGCCCGGTTATTTCTGGTAGCCACCTATGTCGCCCTGGACCGTTTTGAGGAAGCCCGGGAGGAAGCGGCCGAAGTACACCACAGGGGCGCTGAAACTAGCCTGGATACCTGGAGCCAAAGGCTTCCCTACAAGAATCCGGATACGCTCGCCAATATAGTCGATGCGCTGAGGCAGGCGGGGCTCGACTGAGAGAACGTTATCACGGTCGTATCTGAGCTAGCCGCTGACGGAAGAAGGTGAGAACGTAAGAGGGTAAGAAAGCCCATTGCCTGTTGTAGGGGCAGGCCTTGTGTCTGCCCGTTTTGGTAAATCGTATATAGTTTTTCAGGCACCCACAAGGGGCGCCCCTACGATCGAAATTGCCGATAGACCTGTATTTTAATCCAATCCCGCCTTTTCTACGGCCCGTTTCATCTGGTCCAGGCGTTCATTCAGGCTCCCGGTAAGGCCCATGGAGATGCGCAGCAGTCCTGGGGAGAGCCCCATCCGCATCTGCTCTGCTTCCGGAATCTCGGACGACGTCGAAGAGCTGGAACAGCTCATGAGCGTGTCAAAGTACCCCAGGGAAACCGCAATGTAGCCGAAGTTTTCCTCATTCTGCAGAATGCCCATGAGCCTGTTGGCTTTCTCCCCGTTGCCGCAGTCCAGGGTCAGTATGCCCCCGAATCCATACCCTTCGTTTATGAGCTGCCCGGCGAGCGCGTGTTGGGAAAAGGACGGCAGACCGGGGTAGGTGATTGCTGCACCTGTTTCCTGGAGGAACTCTGCCATGGCCATGGCCCGTCGGCTATGCTCCCGCATGCGGATGGGCAGGTGGGGCAGGCGTTGGATGATGTCAAAGGCGGCCCGGGGATCCATGGTGGGCCCGAGAAGCAGCACTCTGCCGGTGTGGAGATCCATGAGTTGGAGAACAAAGTCCCGGCTGGCGCAGATGGCGCCGGCGATAACGTCGCTGGCGCCGTTGATGAATTTTGTCATGGAGTGCACCACCACGTCGGCCCCCAGCATGGCCGGGGAGATAATCGCCGGCGAAAACGTATTGTCTACCACCAGGGATGCACCCTTTTGATGGGCCAGCTCCGTCAGAGAGGGAATGTCGGCGACCCTGAGGGTCGGATTGCCAAAGGCTTCCGTGTAAACCACCCTGGTGTTTTCCGTAAAAGCGGCTGCGACAGCTGCGGTATCGGTGATGTCCACAAATGTGGTGTGAATGTTCATTTGTGGCAGCAGTTCGGCAAACAGGGCATGGCTGCCGCCGTAAATCGTATCGCTGGCAATGACATGGTCCCCGCTGTGGCAGAGTTGCAGAATGGTACAGGAAATGGCTGACATGCCGCTCGCCGTGCAGATGGCTGACTCGGTCCCCTCCATGGCGGCCAGATAGCGGGATAGAACGTCCACCGTGGGGTTGAAGTGCCGGCTGTACAAAAAACAGCCGCCCTGGTCGGGGCCTTTTTCTCCCTGAAATATTTCCGGCATGGTTCCGGGCTCCATAACGGTAAATGTGGAGGAACGGGAAATGGATGGCGCCACACCGCCGTGTTCCCCGAATTCCCGCCTGTCCTTGGCCATCATCTGTTCGGGATTGAAGGTTTGCATGATTTGCCCCCTGTATGTTGTTATTGACGTTACGATCCAGGCGTTATGTCGGTTAAATTTCTATTTGACTGAATTTCGGAAAAAATCAGAAAGGTCTCGCACTTCCCGAAGTCGGGCAATGTGGTGATTTCCGTTTTGACCAGGTTTCCCAGGGCCTTGAGGTCTTTCACCGAAACAAGCAGCATGTAGTCAAAACGGCCGCTCAGGTGATAGCTGGATCGCACACTGGGAATTTCAGCAACCCCCCGCTCAAACTGTCGGATGGCATTGGACTCGTGGTGCCTGAGGCTGACGGCAATGAAGGCCTGGACGCCAAGACCCAGTTTTTCAGCATTGATCGCTGCCTGGTAGCCTTCGATGACACCCTTTTTTTCAAGCCGCCGTATGCGTTCCTGGAGCGTCGTGGCCGGTATGCCCAGTTCCCTGGCCAGAACGCTCTTTTTTTCACGCGCATTCCGTTGTAGAACATCAAGTATTTTAAAATCAGTTGAATCCATAAAAAATTCCATATAATTCAGTTAAAATGACAATTAAAATCATAAATATATGCTGAAATAACAATAGTCAAACAAAAAATGTATAAAATAATGTTGGACCCCGCCGGTGAATAATAGAGATTATCTCACTGAAAGAAGACATATTATCTAATAAAAAACGGCACGTTGGGTATTCATTCCTAATGAATACCCAACGTGCCGTTTTTTATTAGCCTTGGTAGCGCTCCTGGATGGAGCGTAGGATGTTCAGGCGGGAAATGGGCTGATTTACTATTGAATCGCATTCAGAGGGGTTGAATTAACCAGCCTGACTTGTGGGTAATAAACTATTTGATATTGCAGGTAAAAAAACGATTTCCACCGGGGATTGAGAGGAATTGACCAACTGAGTCAAAATTGAATCGTTTGAGGATGATCAAAAGCCTTACTGTTAGTTATATGTTTGAATTAATTGTAAAAATAAACGATATATCGAGTAGGCACACTTCTTGCTGTTTTTTATAGCGTGGGAGTGTTTCGTGTGTTACGCTCTTTTGTGCACAAGCGTATATACGGTTGATTTAACAATTTAGGAGGCAATATGCGGAGACGTTTCAGAAGCGGCATCAGCTCATCTTCCGGTTTCGGGCTCAGTTCATTTTCACAGGATGAACTTGATTCAATTCACTATGCAACCCTGCAGATCCTTCAGGGCACCGGCATCAAGGTCATGAATGAGCAGGCCCTGGAAGTGTACCATGGAGGTGGGGCTACAATCGAACGCCATGACGGTTACGGGATCGTCAAACTGCCTCCCCATCTGGTGGAAGACTCAGCTTTCTTTGCCCCGCACACCATGGTGTACGAAGGCAGGAACCCTGACGATGATTTCATCGTCGAGCCCAACAGGGTCGGCTTTGCCACCTTCGGCGGGTGCATCAACGTGGTCGATCCCCATACCCGTGAAATCCGCCGGGCCACCAAAAAGGATTGCGGCGAGCTGATCAAGGTGTGCGACGCCCTCGATGAGATCAGTGTGGCCACACGTTCGGTAAACTCCACGGATGTCATGGCAGAGGCCCAGTCGGTTCATAACATGGACGCGATGATCCGCAACACGGGCAAGCATATTTTCCTGGGTGCTGATTCGGCACAATCCCTGGAGGCAATGGTGGCGCTTGCCTCGGCCAGCGTGGGGGGACGGGATGTATTTGAGAAAAGACCGACATTTTCAACCAGTGTCTGCCCCATCAGCCCGCTTACCCTGGGGAATAGTGCCTGTGAGGTGATATTCGCATGTGCCCGGCTCGGTATTGGCATGGTGATCCTGCCCATGGCCCTGTCCGGCGGCACATCGTCCGCATCCCTGGCGGGGACGCTGGTGAGCCACAATGCAGAAGTTCTCAGCACCATTGTTCTGGCGCAGCTCTTGAAAAGAGGCATTCCCTGTACCTATGGCAGCACCAGCACCATCCTTGATCTGCGTTTCGGTACCTCGGCCATCGGTTCCCCCGAGTATGGCATGATCAACGCCTCTCTGGCCCGGATAGCCCGCTACTATCGCCTGCCGAGCTGGGTAGGCGGCGGCGCATCGGACAGCAAGGAGCCGGATATTCAATCCGGTTATGAATTCACTCTCAGCGCCACCTTGAGCGCTCTTGCCGGGGCCAATATCATTTTCGGATCTGGTGTTCTGGAGCAGGGGATGACCATGGACTATGCCAAACTGGTTATGGATGCGGAGATGTTGGGGATGATCCACATTGCCTGCAGCGGTGTCGCCATAAATGATGAATCCCTGTCCATGGATGTGATCCACGAGGTTGGTCCGGGTGGTGCTTACATCACCCACGAGCACAGCCTGCGTTCCATGCGCAGCCAGTCCCAGGCCAAATTATTCGACCGGCGTTCACGGGAGGATTGGATGGAGATGACCCAGGGGAAAAGCATTCGGGAAAGGGCCTACGAACGGGCCATCGACATTCTTGAACATCATGAGCCCTATCCGTTACCCGAAGGTGCATCCGAGACCATGTCGGAGATCGTAAATGCATTCGAGGATGAGGTGGGAAAAGGCCGAAATAAACATAGAGCGGTGTAGAAAGGTGATCAACATATCTCTCGCCCGCTTACGCTCAAGCACGCAGAGAACACAGAGGATTAATACCTTGCATGATTAAAAAATGGTTTTTTATTCAAGTATATTGCGAGAGAAAAACAGATGTAAACCATAAACACGGGGAGGCACTATGCAACGCAGATTTAAAGCCGGTAAAAGCCGCAACAGCGGGTTCAGCCTCAATCTCATGACCGATGATGAAATTCATGAGATTCACCTGGCTACCCTGCATGTTTTGAAAAATACGGGCGTGTTCGTGGAGAATGAAAAAGCCCTAGAAATCTACCACGGCGCCGGGTGTACGGTTGATGCGAAAACCAAGACGGTGAAGATTCCGCCTTTTGTGGTAGAGGATGCCATTTACTCGGCCCCGGCCACGTTCATGGCTTACGGTAGGACGCCTGAAAGCGACGTCGTTCTGGAGGACAATCGGGTGACCTTCACCAATTTCGGTGAAGGCATCATGTTTGTGGATCCAGAAACCGGCGAACACAGGGACACCACTAAGAAGGACATTGAAATGGCGTCGCGTCTCATCGACTATCTGGAGAACGTGGAGACCTACGAGCGTGCCATGTGCTCGCATGACAAGCCGCCCGAAGTGCAGGCCCTTCACAATGCCGAAGCCTCGTTGACCAATACCACCAAGCACCACTGGCTAGGGCCGGTGAACCGGTTTCAGCTGGAAAAAATTGTGGATATATGCACGGCCATTACCGGCAGTCGGGAGAAATTGAGGGAACGTCCCTTGCTTTCTTTTACAACCTGCCCCATCAGTCCGCTCAAATTGACGGACCATCACTGTGAAATCATCATGGGTGCGGCCAGGCACGGGATGGGTGTGAATGTGATCGGCATGGCCATGTCCGGGGGGTCAGGGCCGGTGCACCTCGCCGGAACGCTGGTTGTGCAGAACTGTGAAGTGCTCGCCAGCCTTGTGCTGAGCCAGTTGAGCCAAAAGGGGGTCCCCTTCATGTATGGGAGTTCCACCTGCCCCCTGGATTTGAGACGGGCCACGGCAACGGTGGGGTCGCCGGAGACCGGCATGATCAGTGCGGCCGTGGCCAGGCTGGCACGCTATTACAGCCTGCCTTGTTTTGTTGCCGGCGGGTAGGGCGACAGCAAGGTGGTGGATGCCCAATCAGGTCACGAAAAGACCATCACAGGCATATTACCGGCGTTGGCAGGGGCCAACGTCATATACGGCCTGGGGATGCTCGAAATGGGAATCACTTTTGATCTGGCACAGCTGGTCATCGATAATGAAATTGCCGAAATGATAAAATACACGGTCAACGGCATACCTGTGAATGACGAAACCCTGGCGGTGGACGTCATCTCTGAAATGGGTATTGGCAAAGATTATCTGAGCCATGAAACCACCTACCAGAACATGGCCACCCAGTCCCGGGCCGAACTGATGGACCGGCGCATGCGGGAGGACTGGGAAGCGGACGGCAGTACGGACATATACAAGCGTGCCCACGACAAGATGAAGGACATCCTGGAAACCTATGAACCGCCGCAGCTGTCGGAAAGTGTTTTGACGGACATACGCGAGATCGTCACGGAAGCTGAAAAAGAGCAGGGGGTGGGTTAGGAAAGCATATAGTATGTTAGACTAAAACATTAGAAAATAAGTACTAAATATCACAAATAAATCAATAAAGAGGGGAGTTATGCAAATCTACGTTTGTATCAAACACGTTCCGGACACTGCTGCCAACATCAAGGTCGAGGGACCGGCAGGGTTCGACGAATCAGTAAAGTTCGTGGTCAATCCATACGATGAGTACGGACTGGAAGAAGCCCTGCAGATCACGGCCAAGACCGGCGGCGAAGTGGTCGCGGTGACCGTGGGCAAGGAGAGCGCCGTGAGCAGTCTGAGGACGGCGCTGGCTGTGGGGGCCGCCCGCGGCATTCTGGTGAAAACCAATGCCCAGTTTCTTGACTCGGGGCTGACGAGCCGTGCGCTCCAGAAGGCCATTCAGCAGGACGGAACACCGGACCTGGTTTTCATGGGTAAACAATCAGTGGACAGCGAAGGTATGCAGACCCCCTATCGTCTGGCCAAAGAACTGGACATGCCCGTGGTCACGGAAGTCGTCGGGGTGGAACTCGGTGACGGCAAGGCCACGGTAGAGCGTGAGACCGGCGGCGGCGTCCGGGAGGTCATGGAGGTAAGCCTGCCCTGTGTGCTCGGCGCAACCAAGGGATTGAACGAACCTCGTTACCCCAAGCTGCCTGACATTCTCAAAGCAAAAAAGAAGGAAATCAAGCAGGTCGACATGGCCGACCTGGGCCTGGAAGACGGCTCCGGGAATACCGAGATCCTCGAACTCACCCAGATTCCCGAACGCAGCGGGGCCACCATGCTGGAGGGCAGCCCCCGTGAAGCTTCGGAAAAACTGGTGGCTATTCTGAAAGAAGAAAAAGTGATCTAAAAGGAGATATAAAATGGCACAAACAGGCATTTTGCTTGAAACGGATAATGGCGAGATAAAGGAAGCCAACTTTGGTGTTATTACGGCGGCGCGGGAAACGGGCGACAACGAAGTGGTAGGGTTTTTGATGGACGGGTCGGCCGAGGCCTGCAAGGCTGCTGTTCAGGAATACGGTGTTAAAAGCGTCATCGAGATCAAGGCCGGGGCTGGTGATTTCAACGCAAGTCCGGAACTGCAGGCCAACGCCCTGGCAGAGGCCATGCGGCACTATGAAGTTTCTGCCCTGTTGGGTCTGAGCAGCACCTGGGGCAGGGATCTGATGGCCCGGGTGGCGGCAGCCATGGATGCGCCGCTTGCCCTGGATTGCGTGGGCGTGGCGGTAAGGGACCAGATCGTTACCAAGTCACACTTTTCCGGTAAAACCATTGCTAAAATCAAGCTCGAAGGCGATGTGTTCCTCTGCGGCATTCGGCCCAATGCCATTGAGGCCGCACCGGCTGCCGTTGAGGCCTCCACGGATGTCTATACCGCATCCGCAGGGGACAGCGGCCGATTGAAGGTCGTGGAAACCAAGGGCGCCACTTCCGGCGTGGTCGAACTGACCGAGGCCAATGTCATCGTCACCGGTGGACGTCCTATTGCTTCGACGGAGAATTTCAGCATTCTGAAAGCCTGCGCCCAGGAACTGGGCGCGGCCGTGGGCGCCTCCAGGGCGGCGGTGGATGCCGGCTATGCCCCCCATGCCATGCAGGTGGGACAGACCGGGAAGACGGTCAGCCCGAAACTCTACATCGGATGCGGACTTTCCGGATCGGTTCAGCACTTTGCGGGTATGAAAACCTCCAAGATCATCGTGGCCGTTAACACCGACAAGGACGCTCCCATCTTTACCAAGTGTGACTACGGCATCCTGGGGGATCTTTTCGAAGTGGTGCCGGCCTTGACAGAGGTGCTCAAGGAGCAGGGCTGATGAGGGAGGACAGAGGACAGAGTATTCAGAGGTCAGAACCCCAGAGATCAGAGCCACAGAGGCTAGAGGACGGAAGACAGAGGATGGAGGTCAGAAGACAGAAGCCTGTAGGGGCTGGCCTTGTGCCTGCCCGATATAGCAAGAACCTCAGAGCTCCAGAACCTCAGAATATCAGTAGGGAGTAGGCAGACATTGCGTTAAGCGTTATCAGAAAAGATTTACGCGTGGGCTGTTTGCGTACAGCATACCTGCAACTCGAAACACGTAACCTAAAACCCGATACTCGAAACCTGACACCAGATTGTAAGCCATATATCAGCAATAAGTGTTAACTAACTGAATCATAAGAACATAATAAACACTATGGATGGAGAATAAGCATGAGTGAACAACTTCCCAAACACGCGCAGGTCGTCATCATCGGCGGTGGCATTATCGGTTGCAGCACTGCCTATCATTTAACCAAAATAGGCTGGAAGGATGTGGTTCTGCTGGAGCGCAAGGAACTGGCTTCCGGCACGACCTGGGCGGCAGCGGGATTGGTGACGCAGCTGCGTCAGAACCGGCAGCTTTCGGACCTGGCCAAATATGCCACTAAACTCTATCCGAGCCTGGAAGCGGAAACCGGTGTAGCCACGGGATATGTGAAGACCGGTTCCATAACGGTCTGCCGTGATGAAGAGCGGCGGCGGGAATGGACCCGGGCAGCGGCCACGGCCGGTGCCTTCGGCATCGAAGCCCATGAAATCGGTGCAGCCGAAGCCAAGAGGATGCTGCCCGGCCTTTTTGTGGACGACCTGGCCTCGGCTTTTTACATCCCCGAAGATGGTCAGACCAATCCTGAGGACACCACCCAGGCCTTGGCCAAGGGGGCCCGCAACAATGGCGCGCGCATATTTCAAAACACAAAAGTAACGGACATAAAAGTAAAAGACGGGGCCGTTACCGGTGTGAGCACCGAAAAAGGCGACATCACCTGTGAGTACGTGGTGAACTGTGCCGGCATGTGGGGCCGCCATATCGGCAGCCTGGTCAACGTGAGCATTCCCATGCACGCAGCCGAACACATGCATGCGGTTACCCTGCCCATCGAGGGGTTTCCGGATGTTTTTCCCAGCGTGCGTGACTTTGACGGCTATTCTTACTTCAAGTCCGAGATGGGGGGCATTTTGTTCGGGCTATTCGAGCCGGTGGCCAAACCGTGGGGGATGAAGGGCATACCGGAAGAGTTTAAATTCACCCAGCTCCAGGAAGACTATGATCAGTTCGAGCTCTGCATGGAGTGTGCTTTCACCCGTTTTCCGGATATTCAGGATGCAGAGGTGCGCCACCTGGAAGTCGTTCCGGAAAGTTTTACGCCGGACACGGCCTTTAATATCGGTGAGGTGCCGGGGGTCAAGAATTTCTTTGTGGGCTGCGGCATGAATTCGGTGGGGATCGCCAGTGCCGCCGGTGCGGGTTTTGCCCTGGCGCAAATTATAGACCAGGGATATCCGGAATACGAACTCTGGCCTCTGGATGTCAAACGGTGGTTCCCCTGGCAGCGCAACAGACAATATCTCCACGACCGGGTCAAGGAATCGGTGGGGGTGCTCTACCATCACCACTATCCGAACCGGCAGAAAGAAACAGCCCGTCCCATCATTTGTACACCCATCCACGACCGCCTGAAGGAAAAGGGCGCCTGTTTCAGCATGATTGCCGGGTGGGAGCGGGCTGACTGGTTTGCGCCGGAAGGCGTGGAGCCCAAGCACGAATACAGCTGGCACCGCCAAAACTGGTTCCCGTACCAGGCTGAAGAACATCTGGCCGTGCGGGACAATGTGGGCATGTACGACCTGTCGTCCATGGGTAAATACCTGGTCCAGGGCCGTGATGCCGAAGCCGTGCTGCAGAAGATCTGCGCTAACGATGTGGCCAAGCCCGTAGGCCAGGTGGTTTACACCCCGATCCTGAATGAAAGGGGCGGGTTTGAAACCGACGTGACCGTGACAAAGACTGCCGAGAACACTTTCTTCATCGTGACGGCCGCGGCCACCACCATCCATGACTTTGATCACATTCAACGCCTGATTCCGGCAGAGGCCGTGGCCACCATCACGGATGTCACCCATGGCTATGCCATGCTGGCCGTCATGGGACCCAAGTCGCGCGATCTTTTGGCCCGTCTCACCGACGATGATTTGTCCAATGAAGGCTTCCCCTATGCGACCGCCAAAGAGATCGACATCGCCTACGCCAGACCGCTGGCCATGCGCATGTCCTACGTGGGTGAACTGGGTTGGGAGCTGTACATCCCCACCAACTTCGTGCAGGGTGTCTTTGACGCCATCGTGGAGGCTGGTGCGGAATTCGACCTGCGGCTGGTGGGCATGCAGGCGGTTAACTCCCTGCGTCTGGAGTGTGGATTCCGGCACTGGGAATCGGATATCACCCCGGATGAAACACCCTATGAAGCCGGTCTGGGATTCGGGGTCAAACTCGACAAAGGCGAATTCATCGGCCGGGAGGCCCTGCTCAAGGCAAAAGACGCCCCGCTGAAACAAAAGCTGATCATGTTTACCTTGAACGATCCTGAGCCGCTGTTGTACGTCAACGAGCCGATTTTCAGGAAAGGCGTGCATGTGGGTGAAATCTGCTCCGGCGCTTATGGGCACAAGGTGGGCAGCGCCGTGGGCATGGGCTATGTCCGCAATGAAGATGGTGTGACAAATGATTGGGTCAAAGGGGGATCCTACGAGATCAAAGTGGAAGGCAAGATGATACCGGCCACCGTGCATTTGAAATCCCCTTATGATCCTGACAACGCGCGTACCAAAATGTGATTAGGGGAAGGACTGCAGCGTCTAATTGATAAATAGCAAATTTCAAAGACCAAACGACAAACAATTTCCAATAATCAAAACCCAAAATTCCAATCAGCATTGAAATTTGGTGTTTGAAAATTGTGATTTCCGGTTAATCCGGGTTAGGAAGGAAAAATGGGAAAAATAGTTGCCAGGATGGGTGACGGTGACCGTGTCGACATGACCGAAACCGAGGTCCAGCAGGACCTCGAGGAAGGGACCCAGGATGCGGCGGACCGGGCCAAAATACCGCCGTTGACCAGTGATGAAATTGCGTACTTGATGGAACTCTACCGCCGCAAGGACCGGGTGGTGGGGGTTGAAGACAGCAAGGCCTGTTGTCTGTCTTATGACAATCAGACCTCCAAGATAGAGCGGGCTCACATTCCGGTGAGCAAGTTCCAGCAGTTGGCGCTGTTCGAACGCTGTCTGGGGGCGGACACCCTCGAACTGACCCATATCGACTACAGCTTCAAGCAGGTCAAACATGTAGTCATGTACGATAAACCCAACATGGAACAGGCGGTACTCTCCACCATCGCCCCCATATTTTACGGGGCCATGCCCAACCTGGGGCTTTACAGCGTGCCGGACGGTCCGGTGCCGAACCCCATGGACCTGATCCCCATGGACAGGATCGACGAGGCGCGTGAGGCCTATGCCCAAATGGTGGAGTATGCCATCTCGGATATGGTTTACGTGGGCAGTCAGCTCTACGAATTCGGCGGGTGCGACGGCATCAATTTTGACACCACGGCCGCATCCGGCGATGCTGAATTCTACGCGGCCTTGAAGGCTGCCGAAATTCTGCACGAGAAATACCCGAAAATGGGGATTGAAATGGGGATGTCCGGTGAGTTCATCCTCGGGATGCACGCTGAAATAGAGTATGACGGCGTACGCCTGGCCGGTCTCTACCCACACGAGCAGGTCAAGCTGTGTGAAAAAGCCGGGGTCACCATTTTCGGCCCGGCCATCAACATCGTCACCAATCAGTCCCTGCCCTGGAACCTGGCCCGGTCCATCACCTTTACCAAGGCCTGTTCCGAAGCGTCCAACATACCGGTGCATGCCAATCTGGGCATGGGTGTGGGTGGTGTGCCCCTGGTGCTGCATCCGCCGCTGGACGCGCTTTCACGGGCCTCCAAGGCCCATGTCGAGATCTGTCGTCTGGACGGGTTGTAGGTTGGCGTCGGCGATCCCTTGGGGATGCATGCTGCGCATGCAATCGTTTCGGGAATGGGTGGAATGCGTACTGCCGGAGATCTGGTGGCGCGTATGCAACTGAACCGGGGCATGAGAATTGACGCAGCCAAAAGCTATGTGGCGGACAAACTCGGGGCTTCCGTTCCGGATCTGGCGGATTCGGTGACCATGGCCGAGTTGAGGGAGGACCTCGACATCGGTGTGGTGTGTGAAGCACCTGGCGTGGCCAAGGGCATTGATGCCAAGTTCAAAATTGCCAAGCTGCTGGAGCTGGACATCAACTGTGTGAGCATGTTCAGGGAAAGGGTCGGCCTGTGATCCGGGAATAGCTTTTGAAACTAACCGCAAAGGCCGCAACGGAAAAAAAGAAAGTATCGTTTTTGGCTATAGGATCGTAGCTCTTGGCAGTATAGAGCACACGGCCAAGAGCTAAGAGATGATTGTAAGTTAGGGCCCAGGGAGGGAACGGAAAACAGTTTCATCCTGGGCCCTTTCTTCATTTATCCTGACCTGTATTCCCTTTCATATGAGTAGGATTATCCTTATCTGTGTTCCATAGGGCAGGATTGTTTCTTATGTATTCTTGGATACGGGTCAATTCTTTCTCGTTGCGAACAACGTGTTCATAATAATTATGTTGCCACAATTTACCGGGAAACGGTGTCCAGCTGTGTTGTTTGACGCCGCGGATGTATTTGTTTGTGGTAATTGATTTGAATGCGCCGACAATGTCTCCTAATCCGGTTGTAGGGGCAGGCCTTGTGTCTGCCCGTTTTTGCGAATTGCCGAACGCCTTTCGGGTACCCACAAGGGGCACCCCTACAATGGCGATGATACCGTGGATGTGATTTGGCATGATTACATATTCGGTTAATTTAATATTTGGAAACCGTTGGGGCAATTCTTTCCAGGCGGCTATGATCGTCCGCCCAGGGTCATTTAACACCATTTCATTGTTTATTATGTTACCGAACAAACATAGTCGATCCTTCGTGCAAATACTGACAAAATAGGCCCCGGCGGCTGAATAATCATACCCGGGTAAACGAATCGATTTTCGTCTTTGTTTGGAATCCATCGCGATGCCATTGGCGTTGTTGAAGCTCTGGAACTCGGTCAAGTCCTGATTAAAAATTGTCACTTTTTTGTTAAATTATCTGGTGCCGGGTTTCAGGTTTCAGGTTACGGGTTTACTCGTCTTCCGATTGCCGCCTATTTTTACCGCAGACACCATTAGACAAGAATTAAGATTGTAGGGGCACCCCTTGTGGGTGCCCGAGAAACCGAAGGCGATTTGCCAAAACGGGCAGGCACGAGGCCTGCCCCTACATGTCTCCGGCCCCTTGTCCTTCTCCGTGGTTCTGACCTCTGTCCTCTGTGGCTCTGCAGTTTTGAGGTTCTGCAGTTCTGAGGCACCAGCCTCACTCGACCCCTTGCCCCCTTGAATCCTCGAAGCCTTCCATAAATTTCCTACCGGCTGCGTGACCATATTCAAAGAAGTGTCCAATGCGGTCATCCGTGGAGTTCATTGGGATTTCACACCCCGAGGCCAGCACGAACCTATTGGTTCCTCCTGCTGTTTGAACGCATGCATCCACGGCATTTTCCATATCATGTGATGTTCCGTCGGCAAAAAGATGCGTGGGAACGTTCCCCATGATCACCACCTTTTTTTTGGCGGCGGCCACCGCCTTTTCCAGGGAGGAGGGTGCATCAAGGCTGAGGAAGCCGATACCGCAGTCGAGCACATCCTGAAGGATGGGATCGATGTACCCGCAGATGTGCAGGCTCATCATGGCCTTGCGGGAGCTAAAATGCCCGCACAGTTCCTTGTGGTAGGGCAGGATAAAGTCCTTGTACATCTGGGGGGATATCAGGCTGCAGGATGCCGATGCTTCGCCCAGGGAGGGCATGAACCCCTTGTCGATGAGGGTGTCCCCCAGGGTTTTGACAACTTCGGTGGTAATCGCCATCAGTTCGTGGATAAAGGCGGGATCCTCGATGCTGTCGATGAGAAACTGTTCCGCACCTCTTAGGTGCATGGCCAGGTTCCACGGTCCGGAATGGCCCAGTCCGACCGAGGCCTCCTGCCGGACCTGCCCGGCAACTCTTTCGCAGAGTTCCAGGAAGTAGGGCAGGCGGCCGTCTTTGTGCGGGTCGGGAATTTTCAAACCGACCAGGCTTTTCTTGTTTTCGAGCAGGGGCCTTTTGGGATGGGAAATGGAATTTTCCGGAAATTCAAGTGCGCACCCCATGGCCTCCAATTCCAGGTAGATGTCGTTGTAAACAATGAGACTGTCCGGGTGGAAACGATTATAAAACGCCAGGTGCGCCTGGGCGCTTTTTTGGGCGTCTTTTAAAATTTCCCGGACAGAATATCCGGCCATTGGAGCACAATAGGGTCCAATCAACACAGTGGTGGGGATTCTATCCAATGGTTTGCGCCTGATGGCCGACAGCATATACTGTTTTCCCGAGGTTATGTTGACGTTTTCCTGCAAGATGAAGCCTCCTTTTATTCCGGTTGTCATATATCTGTTCTAAAAAACGTGGGTTGCCTTGTGATCAGCTGTATAGTTTCAATGGGTGGTGTGTCAACATGGAATCATCGAGCAGGACTGGTTGTGCTTTTATATCCGGCGTGCTAATATCATGGCATTATAGCAGGAAAATGCAGGGAGAGAGTATGAAGAAAACAATCCAGACGAATCCGGCGTGGGGTTCGGTGGGGTGATTAAGGTGGGGGCAAGGGCTTTTATGACCAAGCAGTTTTTCGGTGGGATGAGTTTGAAGGCTTTTTCCAACTACTGGAACCTGGACACCGGGGTAAACCAGGATGAAACCTTGAAGTTTGGTGGTGGTGCTTTTGCCTTTGAACTCGGCTTTACTTTTTAGCGCTCACTGTCGCCCAGAATGGATTGCATGGCTGTTGCGCCGATGCCCATGTCAAAGCGCACACCCATACCTTCGGGGCCTGACCAGACCACTTCGCCCACCACCTTGATGGATGTTTCGTTGCACAAGAGCGGTATGGTCAAGAGGATGCTTTCCCCAATGGGAACCTGCTGTTCGGATTGGATAAACACGCCCCAGGCGTTGATGTCCTGAATATAGTCGATAAAACTTGCATCCTGAATGGCGTACCCGACCTCCTGGTTGCATGCATGCCGATCGGCCTGGCGGCGTTCTTTTCCCATATTTTCAGTCTCCATAAATTTTCATGCCCAAACGCACACAGCGAAGCATGCGACATTGGAGCATGATTGGCGGTTTTTGTCAAAACATTGGTCGCCGTGGCTACATGGATCAGCCAATACAGGAAAAATATCGATACTGGTGATATAATCCCTTGACATTGTTATTTAAAACTGCCATTTTTTATAAAAAACGATTTGGCATAAATTTTCATGTCCAAAAG
>JAOZRT010000171.1 GCA_029940035.1 Desulfobacterales bacterium | reverse complement strand
GCTATGAAATTAAGTCAAGATGTTAAACCGGTGAGTTATTTTAAGAACAATATGGCCGAAGTCATTCGAAAATTAAACGAAAATCAGGGTACTATGATCATTACCCAAAATGGTGAAGCCAAAGTCGCGATGATGGATATCAAGGCCTACGAAGGCATGCAAGAGACGCTGGCCATGCTGGAAATGATAGCCCAAGGCAAGAAGAACATGGCTGACGGTAGATACATACCGGCCGATCAAGTTCTGAAAGATTTTGAGTCGCGTATTGAGGATGATTTTTCCTGATGATGTATACGGTTTTCTTACTTGAAGATGCAGTAAAAGACATCGAAGCTATATATCAATATATCCGAAAATCAGGGAATAAAGCGGCTGCAAGGGCTATGATAAAAAGTATTCGTGAAGCCTGCGACAGTCTCTCAAAGAATCCCGAACGCGGACACATCCCTGCGGAGTTATCACAAATAGGTCAATTCGAATACAGACAGATCATCACAAAAAAATATCGAATTGTCTATCAACTCGCTAAACCGAACATTTTTATATTTGGTATTATCCATGGCAGTCGCAACATTAGGGAGGTTTTGAGGCAGCGGATTATGATATAATGATGGGGGACTATGAGGCTATAAAGCTAGGATGCTGGCAAACGTGGCTTTAGCATACCAGTATTCTATCGTCCTGTATTTCAGCGGACCCTAATTAATATTCTCTGTGAGAGATCATAAAATATGTATCTAAACCACTATAGCCTCACCACCAAGCCATTCCAGATCAGCACGGACCCGCGCTTTTTGTGGCTGGGGGAAAAGCACAAGGAAGCCCTGGCTGTGCTGCGCTACGGCATTTTGGACAACAAGGGCTTTCTGCTGCTCACCGGTGAGGTGGGCACGGGCAAAACCACCTTGATCCACGCCCTTATAAATGCCCTGAAGGACGATGTCATCATCGCCAATGTGCCTGACCCGGGCCTGGAAATCATGGAATTCTATGCTTATATTGCCCGGGCCTTCCTTCTCAACAATGGTTTCAAAAGCAAATTTGAGTTTCTTACGCAGTTCACCGATTTCCTGAACCAGGCCCATGCTGAAAAAAAGCAGGTGCTGCTGATTATTGACGAGTCCCAGCGCATGGGGCAGGCGTTGCTCGAGGAGATACGGCTGCTCTCCAACATCGAAAAACAATTCACCAAGCTGATCAACATCTTTTTCGTGGGCCAGGCCGAGTTTAACGGCATCATCCTGGAAGAACGCAACAGTGCCCTGCGGCAGCGCATCACGGTCAACTACAATCTGGGGCCCATCTCCCGCATAGAAACCGACCAATATGTGCGGCACCGGCTGAATGTCAGCGGAACGGAAAAGCGGATTTTTACCTCCGGCGCCATCAAGGAGATTCACACCTTTTCAGAAGGATACCCGCGTTTGATCAACGTTATCTGCGACCGGGCGCTGATCACCGGCTATACCAACGGATCTTCATCCATATCCGGGAGCGTGATCCGGGAATGCGCTGACGAGATGCGCCTTCATTGGAAGGTGAAAAAGAAAAAAGCTGCACCAATTCACCAACAGAAAAAGGTACCGACCCAAACTTCTGCTGACATTGATGAACGCCGCCCGGCAAAACCCTCTTTATATGTGTTGCTGGGGGTGCTGATTGCTGTCTGGGTGGGCATTGCCGCTTATGTTTATTCGCCGGAAAGCATGCAGAAGCTCATCATGATGTTCAAAGGCCGGCCAGTGACGACGTCTCCTGTGGAAAACCAGCCAAGCATACCGGTCAACCAATCCGAGCCTGTGACAATTGTTGCCCCAGTCCCGGGAAAACCCGCCCTCGCACCCAGGCCCGAACCTGTGGCGTTGGAAACACATCAGCCTGTGTTTGACAGGGATGTGGCTCTGCACCTCGCCTTCAACGAATACAGTGATCTTACAGATGACGCATACCAAACCTTGAACAAACTGGCCACGGTCATGAACAACGATCTGTCCGTGGAAATCGTTCTCAAGGGATATTCAAGAGGCTATGGCAGCGTGGATTACCACAAAAAGATGTCGAAATTCAGCGCTAACATCGTCGAGGGATATCTGGTGGGCAAAGGGGTGGCAGCCTCGCGTATCCAGGCTATGGGTATACTGTTGCAGGGCACAGTGGAAGACCCTGCTGCCAAGGACCGTGACGAAGAGCGCACATGGGTGGAGATCCTGTTCGACGGTGGGCAGTAGGCTGTCTTCAGTGGTTCGGCAAAAAATATTCACCGCAGAGTCGCAGAGCACGCAGAGAGTTTAATAAACCCCAACTTTGCAAACACCGGAGGGCTTCAGAGTCAAGGCGCCTGAGGGTGAAGTCGTAGTTTTTTACTTCGAACCCTCAGCAACACAGAATCTGAAGTTCTCCGGCGTTCCAGCAGGGTAAACAACTGAAACAAAGGTTTAACGGGGCAGGCAGGATTAACAAGATTATAATAAAAGAGTGCTGTCAGCTGTTAGCGTATTGCTGGGTCAAGTCCTGATTAAAAGTTGTCACGTTGATGTTTATTATCTGGAACCTGCTTCTGGCAGGGATAAATCCCTGCACTACGCCGTTGATACGAAGAACGGGCATGTAGTCCAGGGCTTCAGCCCTGCAACATCTGTCCTCTTATACCGTGTACCGTATACCTAATTTCTATCCTACCGATCTCCGTTCTTTCTGGTCCGTTTTCTGGGATTCTGTTCTCCGTCCTCTTATTAATTAGCCGCAGACCCACGCAGACAACCGCGGACTTTTAATAAAGGTTGAGAAGAAGAAAGCTGTCTGCCGTTGACCTATATATATCTGAAAAATGCTATCTGCATTATGCGGTCGCGAAGCGAAAAAAATGTTTTTGTCTGCACCCGCCCTATTAAATATTTTAGACAGGATTAACAGGATTGACTGGATTATAACGGGTACAAGGTAAACGGTATAAGGCACAAGGTGGTTAAACGCAAATAGCTGATAGCCGTCTTTTATTTTATATAATCATGTAGATCCTGTTAATCCTGTCTAATAAATTCTTCTTATGATGATCGGCATTTTTTAATCTCTCCTGGGTTTAATTCCCCGCAGCATATTGCGATAAAAGTGGGAGAGTCCCTTCAATATGATACTCCGCGGCTTGTCGCGGAGAGATTCATCTGTCTCCCTGAGATTGACTTTTTGAATCATACGCTATAAACGAACAGGCACATTTTATCATAATTATGATAAAAAACAAGCATAATTTCATTAGAAACAAGCCGTAGCATTTTTGAACATTATTCCGACTTAAAAAAGTTAGGACATTAATACGGCATCCGTGCTTATTCATGTTTCTAATGTGTATGATTATTACCCCCAACATTTCTTATACAATCGCGAAGCGAAAGAAAAATTATTTTTGTCTGCGCCCGTCTGCGTGGGTCTGCGGTGAAAATTGGATCTCCGACTTCCGGCATCTGTTCCTCCCTCCTCTGGGGCTCTGTCTTAAACCCCCTTTGGGCAGGCACACGGCCGGGCCCCTACACGTTTTCGGCTATCTGTCTTCTGCTTTCCGACACACTGACCACAGACGACCGACTCACTTGTGTTTCTGACCTCTGAGGTTCCGTCCTCTGAAGTTCTGTCTTCTGTCCTCCAGCACTTTGAGGCAGTTTGCGATATACGTTTGTGCCGCAGGCCTATCCTTGTGAGGCTGCAGCAGTGCGAGGGCTGTCTCAAAGTCGCCGTTGTTCATGTGATTGAGGGCCTGGCATAAAATCAGATCAAAGCTGGCGGGAAATTGGGCCAAGCCCTGTTCCACGATGTTTATGGCATCCTCTATTTTGCGCTGCTGCTGAAAAAGCATGCCCAACCCTAGAAAAGCCCTGTGGTCCGTATGGTACTGCAGGGCTTTTTTATACAGTTTTTCCGCAATAGCCCGGGGTGCTTTTATGGCTTTAAGGCGGGCATAGTCACCAAGGCTGAAGGTCATGGCGAGTCTTGAATAGAAGTCGGCATGCAGGCGGTTGAAGGCAGGATCCTGAATCAGTTCCAGATGATCCACGAACTCTGGGAGGTGTTGGTAAAAGCCCTCCCGCAGGCGTTTGCCGAAATCCAGGATCATTTCCCTGGTCAGAAGGGGGTCTTTTTCAAAATAGAGAATGTCCTCCACGCGTTCCAGCCAGATGTCGTCGGTGAACTTTAGGCGTTCCATGAGATCGGTGTACAAGCGCGTACCGGGAAACAGATCGAGGATGTAAAAGATGGCACTCAGGGGTTTTGTGGCAAGCATCAGATCCATGGTATCTTGAATGGTCTTATGGGTTTCCCCGGGAGAGCCGTAGATGAAATAGGCCCGGGCCATGATGCCGTATTTTTGGGTCAGGCTGAACGCCTTTTTGACCTGCTCCGTATGTATCTTCTTGTTCAGGGTTTTTCTTATGGTCTTGGAACCGCTTTCCACACCAAAGCTGATCTGGGTACAGCCGGCTTTGCGCATCCAGGCCAGCAATTCCCCGTTCACATAGTTGACACGTGAAATGGCGACCCAGGTGATGTCCAGTTTCCGTTTGATGATTTCCCGGCAAATGGCGATGACCGCGTCTGCTTGAAAGGTAAACGTGTCGTCTGAGAAAAAAAACTGTTTTACACCCTTTTGATAGAGAAGTTCGAGCTGGCCCACAAAGTAATCCGAAGAATGGCGTCTCACCTGGTGGCCCCAGAAAAGGGGGGAGCCGCAAAAGGTGCAGTTGCCCGGACACCCCCTGGTGAAGGCTACGTGGGTGTAGGTGAAATATTTTGCAGGCATGGGCAACTGGTCCAGGTCCTTTATGCGGGGGGCAGGTTCTGTGTGTTCCAGTTTTTTCCCTTGTCTGAAGGCAAGGCCCTTTATCTTTTCAATGCCTTGGTTGTCGTTTTTTTCGATGGTTTTAACAAGCTGAAGAAAGGTGCGCTCCCCCTCGCCGAGCACAATGAAATCGATTTCCTTGAAATGGGTCAACAGAAGACGCCACAAAAAAGTGGCCCCAATGCCGCCAAAAACGATTTTCACTTTCGGGTTCAGTTCCTTGGCCTTGCGGGCGATGTCGATGCCGCCCCAGCGGTTGGCGTGCAGGATGGAGAACCCGATGATGTCCGGCTTGGCCTTTTTCAGGGTTTCCTCGATCAGGTGCTCTGTTTTGTGGATGGCGTGCCAGTTCAGAATCTCGACAGGATAGCCGTGGGCCTTGAGCATGGCGCCCACGTAAAAGATTCCCATGGGCGGCACGCTGACTTCCTCCGCATGGATGCGGTCTTCTAAAAAGTAGGGGTATATCAGCAGGATGCGCATATCCAGACTATAAAAGGTCCTGCAATAAAGTCAATTGTAATTATATTAGACAGGATTAACAGGATTGACATGATTAGAATAGGTATAAGGTAAAAGGTATAAGGCAGTTATACGTAAATAGCTGGCAGCATCCCTTTTTCAAATAATCTTGTATATCCTGTTAATCCTGTCTAAATAATTTCTGAAATACTACCTGCATTATGCAATCGCGAAGCGACATATTGTTCTTGTCTGCGCCTGTCTGCATGGGGCTGCAGCAAAATAAATAAAACAGTCGGCCACTAGCGCAATGCTAACTTGTACCTTACACCGTGCACCTTAAACCGTTCTATATGAAGCCCCACTTCTTTTTCACCATCAGGTGGAAAATCCTGATGACCACCGGATAGGTCGGGGTTTCCCCCGAAGCATCGATGGGCACCCCTTCCGCTCCTTCCACGATTTCTACGATGTCGCTGTAGGGGTAGGTGTGCACCAGTTCGTTTTCCGGGACCATGATGCTGAAATGGTCCTCGTTGACTTTGGCGAGTCTGGCGCTTTTGATTTCTGCGGGGTCGTCAAAATTGATGCCGACGGCTTCACCTTCGTATTTTTTAAGGAGTTCTTTCATGGTCGGTTTGGGCAGTACTGTTTTTAAAATGGTTTCAGTTCTTTTTTGGGCGTCCTGACGCTCTTTTTCCACGGCTTCGATTTTTGCCTGTTCTTCCGCTTCCATTTGCCGGCGTTGTTCAGCCTCTTTTTCGTCCTGATCCTTCCTGCGGGCTGCTTCGGCTTCCAGGTCCTTTTTCTCTTTTTTGAGGGCTTCAGCTTCCTTTTTGAGGTCCTGGGTTTCATCTTCGAGGGCAGTTATTTTTGTCTGGGATTCCTGTGCTTTCTGAAGAACTTCCTGCTTTTCCTGCTCCTGCTGTTCCTTTCTGACGATTTCCGCTTTCTCGTATTCCTGTTTTCCCTTTTTAAGCGCTGCAGTCTGGAGCCGGAGGGTTTCAGCTTCTTTTTCCAGTTGGGCAATGCGCTGCAGATCCGCTTTGTCCGGGGCTTTGGCAGGCTCTTTTTCAGCCGGCGGAGCTGCCGGGGGAGCGTCCTCCTCTTTTTCAGCATTCTTTTGAGCTGATTCCTTTTGAGCTATCTCTTTTTCACGGGCTTTTGCCTTGGCGGCATCTTCCTGCTGCTTTTTCAGCTTTTCCGCTTTCTCAGCCGCTATGCGGGATTTTTCTGCCTCATCGGCCTTGCGGCGCTCAGCTTCGGCCTTCTCCAGCTCTGCCTGTACTTTTTCTTTTTCAGCCTCTGTTTTCTGATTTACTTCGCCGTCAGTTGTTTCCTCAAGTACAGATCTGTCAAGGTCGCTGAGTGTTTCTCTCAGAATCCTTTCCTTAACTTCAAAGTATTTGGAAAAAATGATGCCGCATTTGATGCATTCCAGGGATGACTTAGGCACATCACTCCCGCATTTGGGGCAATTTTTTAGATTCGACGGGTCCTGGATAGGCGGTGTGTCTGGTTTGGGTTGCGGTTCGGCCTTTTTGGCGTCACCCAATACCAATGATAACGTCACGCCACAATTATCACATTCTTCGGACGATGAAGCATTATCATGCCCACATTTCGGGCATTTAACCATAGTATCATCCATTCGCCATCCTCCTTTGAAACATTCTTACGACTTGATGCCCGATGCACCAATACAGCTTGTTCATGGAAATGCTCATTCTTGATCTATAAATGACAGATCCCTCTTATCACTTACTGCCCTTAAGGTCAAGGTGTAGACAGTCCCGGTGGGGTTCAACAGACGGATATCACAAACAGCCTTTTGTTGACACAATTTGGCGCCTCTGATAATTTCCATCAGGCAGGCGCAGGCAGGAAAAGATAATATTTGACAGGAATAACTTGATAGAGATGGGTATAAGGTAAAAGGTATACGGTGCACGGTATAAGGTGCAAGGTGGCAATACGTAAATAGCAGAAGTCTATTTTAGTCTGCGGTAGATAAATTTGTGTTTCCCGCGTACTCTGCGCTGCGGTGAGAATAATCGGAGAAATGAATGGATCGAGAAAATTTTATAAGCTCGCTTAGAACCAACCTGTTGGCCATGGTCGAGGATTACCTCACACCTGCGGCGATCAAGTATGGATACAGTGAAGCACCGCTGGAAACAAACATCAAGTGGCGGCCCCAGGTGCTGGTTTTGGGGAATTATTCTTCCGGGAAATCCACCCTGATCAATGACTTTTTGGGCGCGGAAATTCAGGACACCGGTCAGGCGCCCACCGACGATTCGTTCACGGTAATAACCTATGATGGTGCTGCTTCATCCGAAGGCACAGTGCGGGTGACCGAGGAGAGGGATGGCAAGTTTCTGCTGAACGACCCGGAATACCCTTTCGAGTCCCTGAAAAAGCATGGGCAGCGGTTTTCATCTCATTTTCGCCTGAAGAAGATAAATTCCCCGTTTTTAAAGAATCTGGCCATCATCGACACACCGGGCATGCTGGACAGCATCACCGAACGCGACCGGGGGTACAATTATCAAGAGGTCATCGGGGATTTTGCCCAGATAGCGGACCTGGTGCTGGTTTTGTTCGACCCGCACAAAGCCGGAACCGTGCGGGAGGCCCACACTAGCCTGAGGGACACGCTGCCGGCCCGTACATTCGAAGACCGGGTCCTGTTTGTCTTGAACCGCATTGACGAGTGTGTGTCCCTTACGGACCTGTTGCAGGTCTATGGAACCTTGTGCTGGAACCTGAGTCAGATGACCGGGCGCAAAGATATCCCCACGATCCACTTGACCTATTCCGCCGGAGCGATGGATGCCATGGCTACCGGACATGAGGACCGGGATACCAGTTTTTTGAAATTGCTGGAAAACCAGCGGGAATCCTTGAAACGGGCCATTCTCCAGGCCCCCCGGCACCGGTTGGACCACCTGGCCACGTTTGTGGAGACGCATGGCGAGCGTTTGGCCCATATGCTGGAGGCGCTGATCAGCTACCGAACCCTGTTTAGACGGTTCAAAGTGCGTTTTACCTTTTTCGGCATTGTTTTAAGTATTTTAGGAAGTGGCCTGACGCTCCTGGTTCTTGGTGCTGCCGCGGTTTTGCCTCTTGCAGACCCCATTATGCTCTATTCGGTGGGCGGCGGCGCCAGCCTCGGCCTTTTTGCCATCTGGATGACAATCCTGAAAAAATATGCTTATCGCAGGTTTAAAAAACGCCATATGAAAAACCTGGATTCCCTGACCCCCCTTGAAAACCAGACCCGCAGGGATTCATGGGCCTCGATTCGATCGGGCGTTGTTGCTTATCTGAACAAAACATCCGGATTTTACCCTTTGCGTGAACTTCGGAGAGAATATGAATCTGTGTTCAGGACATTCGAAAGCGGGGCCAGGGAGATACGGGAAGCCCTGAATGAACTGGCCTCCCTGGACCAGGACGACACCGATGAACTGGACAGGTGGGTGACCAGCCAGTCGAACCTGATCCGAAAGGCTGCCGAGAAAATGTAGCCTTAGACGCTTGTTGCTGGGATAGGACATCTTTGGACAGGATTTACAGGATTGATATCTCTCACCCGCGTTGCTTGAGTCCACAGAGATCACAGAGGAAGATCAGAGGATGTGAAAATGGGAACTTGGGAGGATGAGCGGCTGAAGGACTCCAGTTTTCGGCAAGGGATTATTTTTTCGCTTCGCGAAGGGCAAGTCCTGCTTAATGGTTGTCACCTTTTTTAAATTTTTATCAACCTATCTTCCATATTTGTTCTTCTAAAAATGAACATCGAACATCCAACGTCCAACATCCAACGCCGAATGTGGTTTGTCAGCTCAAAGCGCTCGGCATTTTTAGACCATCAGCCAAGAGCAAACCGTTCGATGTTCAGTGTTCAATGTTCGATGTTGGACGTTCATTCGGTCTGACCTCTGGGGTTCTGTCTTCTGTAGTTCTGACCTCTGGTATTTGCCGCAGACCCCGGTGAAACAAAAGACAGAACGGGTTTCACAGGGCAGGCACTCGCAGATTTACCCTGTTAAATAAGATTTGATTATACTATTGATTGATCAAATCTTTGCTTGGTGAATTATATTTCAACCAAGCAATTTAACAGGGCAGGCGCAGACAAGCACAGTTTTTGTCGCTTCGCGATAATGACAAATATATATCCGGCTTATATCAGATTAATTTCATTCAAGTTTTAATCAAATTTTATTTAAATGATCCTGAAAATCCTGTTAATCCTGTCTAATAATAATTTTCTGCGATCGCCGCGTCTCTGCGAGAAATATCAATCCACCCTCAGGAACATCCCATGACCATCCGTTCCGCGAAAAAACAAAATGATAACCAGCCCCGCATGATGTGGAGCCTCGCTACAGCCATTGTGTGCAGAATACTCCTGAACACGGCCCGGCGTTTCATCTACCCCTTTGCCCCGACGTTCAGCCGTGGTTTGGGCGTGCCCTTGACAGCGGTAA
>JAOZRT010000024.1:27600-30094 GCA_029940035.1 Desulfobacterales bacterium | reverse complement strand
GTGTTGATAACAATATCGGCATCGTATGAGTTAATCTTCTTCAGAAGAATATTGTCGTCTCCCTCCCAGTGACGGGGGCCGAAATGAAGATCAGAGATATGTAAAATATTCACGACGTTCCTCCATTTTGTTTTAATGAATTTGGCGACGCATTTATTACAAATCACGGAACATGTCAATAAATTCTATCACTGCTGTCCGGTTAAAATTATCTGATTATTGTTTTTTTGTGTTAAAGACTTCAAATGTAAACAATTGATTCCTGGCATCAATCTTCAGTTGACAAAGCAGAATTTACGCATTGGAAATGGCAACGGCGGAAGCAATATCTGCGGGAAATATGACTTCAAAACAACTGCCCTCATTGATCTTGCTAATTACCGCTACATGCCCATTATGGGCTTCGGCCACGGCTTTGACCAGGCTCAGGCCCAGGCCGGAACCGGAGGTCGAGCGACTGGGATCGCAACGAAAGAAGCGGTCAAAGATGTAAGGCAAATCATCCCCTGAAATACCCATGCCCGTGTCCTTAACGGATATGACCACCGGGCCCTCTGCATCCGAACGGGTGGCGATATCGATCCGGCCGTCCGGCAGCGTGTACTTGATGGCATTGTCCACGAGATTGGCGACCATGCGCTGGATCATGGAAATATCCCCTATGATGCTTGTCCTGGCAGTGGCTTCACACCTGAGTTCTATGGATCGATCCGCTGCCAGGGGATCGAAAAGCTCGCAGGCATCCCGAACTATTTCATCGATGTCGATATCACGGGTTTGCAGCTCTCCCACCCCGGCTTCGGTTTTGGAAATGGCCAGCATGGTGTTGATCATATCCAGGAGACGATCGCATGCTTCAATGGTATCCGCCCCCATCTTTTCTAAATCCGCTTTTGACTTTCCGGTGGTGAGGGCAATTTCAGCACTACCGCGCATAGCGGTTATAGGGCTTTTCAGGTCGTGGGCCACATTGTCACTGATCTCCTTGATACCGTTAACCAGCTGTTCTATTCTGTCCAGCATGGCGTTAAACGTGTTGGCCAGCTGGTCGATCTCATCTCCCTTTCCCGGAACCGGCACCCGCTCTTCCAGTCTGCCGGGTGATATGCTCCTGGCCGTATGCGTGACCGCCCCTACGCCGGCCAGGGCCCTTCTAGCCATGAACCATCCAAAACCGGCCGACACGATGATCAGGGCCAGCATGCCCGGTATAAACACTTTCTGGAAGGCCTGGAAGAATCCAAGGATGTTCTCCATGGAATAGCCCAGTTGAAGAATGATGCCGGAACCGATAGCGCTGTAGATGATGCGCACACGCTGCTTTTTCTGAGGGATGGAGATGGTTTCATAAACGTAGGCAGCGCCGTCCATAATGTCGTCGATGGAAGTCCTTGCCACACCGATATCGCGCCAGAAGGACATGTTGGATGAAGAGAACGAAATGCCGGTGGGGTACAGCAGGCGGAAAAAGATCTTTCTTTCACCGGATGCCTGAACTTCCTGTTCTGCAAGGCGTTCAACGGCTTCAACCCCGTCTGCATTGAGCATGGCGGTGAATAAACCCACCTGCTTCAGAAGATCCTTGTCGGTTTGCTCCTGGAAAAGAGAGGTGATCATCAAGTAGAAGATAAGAAAGGCAAGACAGGCCGACAGCGTGAAGATACCGGCATACCAGAGCGTTAAACGAAATGCCAGGGTGCGCCTCAGGGTGTGAAGGCGATCAAGTGCTTTCTTTAAGAACATAACCGACACCGCGAATCGTTTGTATAAGCTTTTGGTCGAATCCCTTGTCGATCTTGTCCCGCAGCCTGCATATGCGTGCCTCTACCACATTGGTCTGCGGGTCAAAATTATAGTTCCAGACATGTTCCATGATCATGGTTTTAGAGACGACCCTCTCCTTGTTCCTGATCAGGTATTCCAGCAACGAGTATTCCAGGGGCTGCAGTTCGATCTTTTTTCCGCCGCGGACAACATCACGCGATAACAGGTCAACCCGCAGGTCCCCTGCTCGCAAACGGGTGGGTTCGACAGCATTTCCCGAACGGCGAATCAGAGCCTGTACACGTGCCAGTAGTTCCGAAAAAGCAAAGGGTTTGGTCAGGTAGTCATCCCCGCCGGTCTGCAAACCCTTTACACGGTCATCGATGGCATCCCTGGCACTCAGAATGAGCACAGGCGTGCTCACATTGTTGTCACGCAACCCTCGGATTAGCGTCAGGCCGTCCATCTTTGGCAGCATGATATCGACAATGGCCACAGCATAGGGTTCCCCCAACGCCAGGTCATACCCTTTTTCCCCGTCGGCCGCGTGATCGATTGTAAATCCGGAGGCGTCAAGCCCCTTTTTTATGAAGGAAGCGATCTTCAGGTCATCTTCCACCAGCAGTATTCGCATTTCAGGTTCTTCCCTTTCCATAATTTTTCATTTCATGTATGTTCATTGGAAACAAGTTGTCACATTTGAGAACAATATTGCTTTATAATAGCCTGT
>JAOZRT010000024.1:0-27590 GCA_029940035.1 Desulfobacterales bacterium | reverse complement strand
TGTTCTGTCAAATGGCATCCGTGACGATATATGTTTCAAATGAGCATGAAAATTTACCCCATAGTTGCATAAACAACCTGGCAAAGTATTAGGAGAAAGATATGACTATTCAGGAAAAAATCAAGCAGGACCTCACCCTTGCCATCAAAGCCAAGGATGTCGAAACAAAAAACGCCCTGCGGGTGGCCATGGGTGAGTTCGGGAGGTCAGATAAAAAAGAGTTACCTGACGATGATGTCATCAAAACCCTCAAAAAACTAATCAAATCCGAAAAAGAACTGCTGCAACAGAAAGGTGAATCAGACACTTCACCCTTCATCGATGTATTGGGCGGCTATCTGCCCCAAATGGCCGGTGAAGCCGAGATTTACGCCTGGATCCAGGAAAGTATAGATTTTTCACAGTTTAAGAACAAGATGCAGGCCATGGGCCCGATAATGAATCATTTTGGCGCCAACGCGGACGGCAACACGGTCAAGGAGATCCTGCAAAAATTATAACCATGGATTGAACAAGCCAAATTAGAAAAAACAGCCGCTACAAAATCACAATTTTCAAGCAACAAACGCCATTTGATCCTATGCTGGCTGCCCTTATTTTCCCGCCTCTAAAACTTCCCTGGCCACATGAATATCATAGGCCCGCTTGGGGTCAAAATTTTTCTTGTCATACATTTCAGCGGCCCGGGTCACCGCCGAGTACGGAACCCAACCGTGATCGTCCCACATTTGAGGGTCATCCTGGTTCCACATCCTGAACATAATATCGTTGCCCGTTTCATGAACGTACATACGCACCCTTTTGTTCTGTGGAAAGGGATGGTAATATAACCCTTTGTCATCTTTCATATATCGTATTCCTTAGCAATATATTCGATTTAGCCATACATGTTTTTTAACACATCCCATAATCCCAAATCAAGAATAGATGAAATGTCTTCCACCCAATCCAGGTATTATGCCGGACGAATCTTACCAAGGCCTTTTAATTGACAGACCCTGTCGGAGTCATTACTTTTTCAGCCTGGGACAGATGGGTGCGACCTGAAACCTGAAATGGTAATCACAGACCGCTTCCGCAACAGGATATAGCGTTTGTCAAAATAACGTTACAAAACCTATGGTACTTTGCGATAGTTGTAGGGGAAATAAAAACCAACGCAGATTGCCCAAACGCTATTATAATGTGTCTAGATTTCAAGTGATTCGCTATAAACCGTGCTTTCCGTTAAACGGCTATCAGCGTTATCTATAGCTACTTGAACGTTGCACGAATCAGGCAATGACATTTGGAGATCACGCATGCGTGCTGCTCATAAGACATCCATATTATGCCCGAACTGCCGCAAATTGGTGAGTTCGGATGAGGCAAGGTGTCCCTACTGTGGAACCCTTAGGCCTGGTTCAAGGGTAAGAAACAACATATTCACCCAGATAATGAACAATCCTGATTCACTGATCAAAGCCATCATCTACCTCAATGCGGGCATGTTCATCATCTCGGTGCTGCTTTCACCCGGGGGGTTGAAATTTACGGGTAATCCCCTGACTTTCCTTTCGCCCGGCAGCCAGGCTCTGCTGATTTTCGGCGCCACCGGCACCATACCCATAGATCATATGCACCGGTGGTGGACCCTGATTTCAGCGAATTACCTTCATGGCGGCATCCTGCACATTCTGTTCAACATGCTGGCGCTTCGGCAGATAGCGCCGTTGATCATTCGCGAATACAATATTTCCAGAATGTTCATTCTCTACACATTGGGCGGGGTTGCCGGATTTACCGTCAGCTATCTGGCCGGCGTGGAATTCACCATCGGCTCCTCTGCTGCGGTGTGCAGTTTGATAGGCGCTGCACTGTATTTTGGTAAAAACAGGGGGGGGCTTTACGGGCAGGCTGTCTACCGTCAGGTGGGCGGCTGGGTTATCGGCATTTTTGCCTTTGGAATTTTAATACCGGGAATCAACAACTGGGGGCATGCCGGCGGCATTCTGGCCGGTGCCCTGCTGGGCGCCCTTATAGGCTACCGGGAAAAGCGCCAAGAGGCAGGATGGCATCGATTAACAGCACGTGTCCTGGCTGCCATGACCCTGGTGGTTTTGCTCTTTGCCGTCGTTTCCGGATGGTTACAGCAAATTTAAACCTGAGTTGACAATACAATCTTCTTTAGATGGTCATCACCATTCTTAATCTTATACATTAGAAATATTTGTCCGCACATATGGTTTAAATACCCGGGCTATCGGAATGGAAGGGCTGTTATTAATTACGACAGACTGTTTCTAATGAATTACTTCTATGATTATGAAGGGTTAGAGGCATGAACGTTCCAGTTTTTGCTTGACACCCTCACGCGTTTTATTCTATATAACCCGAAATCTCTTTTATGGATCAATGGCTTTTGTTTTTATTGAAGACACGTATAGCATCTTACTTTTTGAATTTGTTTACTAAAATTGGCTGATTACAACAACAAAGACCGCAGAAAACAAAAACGTTTTAAAGCGGTAAACGGCGCCTTCGCCGCCGTCAGACAAAAATCGAACCAACTGGGTCAGATCAAGGATATCAGCTTTGGCGGGCTGGCGTTCACGTACCTGGCCAATGAAGGTGCGACCAACGGCGCCCGTGCCCTTGATATTTTTGTCACCAAACACCAATTGTACATCAAGGATATTCCCTTTGAGCTTGTCCGTGACGCACAGGTTGAAAAAGAAAGTCCCTTCAGCACGGTACCTGTACGCCAGCAGAGTGTTCAATTCGGGAAACTGTCAAAAGAACAGAAAAGCCAACTGATGCATTTGATGCAATACCATACTGTGGGAGAATCCTGATTATAGCAATGTCAATGGCAGTTATGCACTCAAAAAACATAAGATCCTATGAATAATGGAGCAGCCCGCTGACGGCTGTTTTTTTTTGAGGTTTTGTATGCCCACCAGTTCGAAAAGGGTCAAAAATGAATAGGCGAACCTTTCTAAAATCCTTTGTGGCGGTATTCATCTGTAAATGGATGCCCGGCATCGCCCTGGCAGGAACGTCAACAAACCCCCTGCCCCGGCGGTCCACCAACAAGAGGACCACTATCCAGAGGGCCATGGCCCGCCAGAGTGGTTTCACAACGGACATGCATGGGGACGTCATGCTTTCTGCGGGTGATTACCGGCTCCTTTGTACGCTGACAAAGCGTATTGCCCGCTTGCAGGTGTCTGCCGGGCACGGCAATTTTGCCGTGATGGATTTTGACACAGCCCTCAACCATGCGCACTATGACCCGCATATCGGCTCTTTTACACGTGCTGAAACCGATTTTATGGAAGAAATATTTCACCAGGACGCCCGGCTGTATGGATTCATGGGCCGTAAACCCTTGCAACAGATAACAGATAGTGTGCAAAAACAAGAATTTGTAAGGATCCCCGGAACAGGCAATTATCTGTTCACAGGCAGATCCCTGGCGACATACCGGAGAATGTCCGGCGATGTGGGCAATGAGCTGATCCTCACATCGGGCATAAGGGGCATCCCCAAACAGTTTTACCTGTTTTTCAGAAAAGCCGTCAGAACAAAGGGCAACATGTCGCTCGCTTCGCGATCGCTGGCCCCGCCGGGATATTCTTTTCACGGAATCAGCGATTTTGACGTGGGCAGCGTCCGGCTCGGAAGTGACAACTTTACCCGGCTGTTTACCCGGACAGATGTTTTTAAAAAGCTCCAGGATCTCGATTATGTACATCTGCGCTACACCGAGAGAAACCACCTTGGTGTTCGTTTTGAGCCCTGGCACATTAAAGTAATATGACTCTCTCGGACGACCTGAAAGGATTGAATCTGTCCAATGGCCCGCGGTGATCAGCTTAGCAGACAGTGGAAAATCATTCGAAGACTCATCGCTTCGAAGCAGGGCAAGTCGGTGAGGGACTTGGCCGCTGAACTGGATTGTCACCCCAGAACTGTTTATAGGGATCTCGAGGCCCTGCAGGTTGCGGGTTTCCCGGTCTATAACGAGCGGGTGGACAATAAAAGCCTGTGGTCGCTTCTCGACTCGGCCAAGCACCTGATTCCCGTGCCGTTCAATGTCACCGAACTGATGGCCCTTTATTTCAGCCGGGATATGCTGAAAACCCTTAAGGAGACTATATTTTACGACGCGCTGGAATCTCTTTTCCAGAAGGTGAAAACCACCCTGCCCCCTGAGTATCTTCATTACCTGAAGCAGTTTGAAGGCAGCCTGAAGGTCGGGCTCAAACCCTATAAAAATTACAGCAAACATGGGGAAATCATCAGCCGTGTGAATAGCGCCGTGGTCAGTCGGCAATACCTTGACATTGCCTACTACACCATGAACAGAAAAAAAATGACCCGGCGTACAGTTGCCCCTTATAAAATCTGGTTCTTTGATGGAACATTTTATATGCTGGCTTACTGCCGGCTGCGGAAGGGAATCCGCCTTTTCGCCCTGGACCGCATCAAATCCCTTGAAACTAAGGATGAACACTTTGAAACGCCTGATGATTTTGATGTGGATGCACTCCTGCAATCGAGCTTCGGTGCCTTTTTAGGTGAACCGGTCGAGGTTGTCATCTGGTTTTCCGCGGATATTGCCGGATATATTGAAGAAAAAATCTGGCATGCCAGCCAGGAAATCGAAAGGCAGGACGACGGGTCCCTTCTTTTCAGGGTCGAGGTCGCCGGAACCGATGAAATCAAGTTTTGGGTGATGACCTGGGGTGCCAAGGCTGAGGTAATAGAGCCCCTGTCGCTGCGGGACGAAATTCGAGTTGAAATCAATGAAATGCTCAAATCATATTCAATTCAACCCGGATAAGCCGTAAAATGCTTAACGTCGAAGGTGGAACCAAGATGTTGAAAATCAGTTCAAATGATGAGCTATGCATCTGTTTCCACGGAGCCAGACATTGAATTTGCCCGGCGCATTACCATGGAACATGGTGTCGCCTCCATTCCGGTCCCCGTATTTTACCATCACAGGCAGGACCACCGTGTGGTCAGGTTCTGTTTTGCCAAAAAAGATGAAACCCTCAAAAAGGCTGCTGAAAAACTATGCATGATTTAAAGGTAACCATTTTTCAATGCAAACTTGTCTGGGAAGACCCGGCAGCAAATCTCTCTTTTTTCGACAAACGCCTGGATCAATTGACGCAACCGACCGACCTGGTGGTACTCCCGGAAATGTTCACCACCGGCTTTACCATGAACGCCCGGGAACTGGCCCAGGACATGGATGGTATGGCTGTGGCATGGATGCGGGATGCCTCGGCCCGGCACCAGGTTCATATTGCCGGAAGTATGATCATCCGTGATGGGCAGCAATACTACAACCGCCTGGTCTGGGCCAAACCGGATGGCGCATTGCAGACCTATGACAAAAGGCATCTTTTCCGCATGTCAGGTGAGCATGAGGTCTACAGTGCGGGCGACCAAACCATCATCGTTGAACTCAAGGGCTGGAATATCTGTCCACTCATCTGCTATGACTTGCGTTTTCCCGTATGGACCCGAAATGCCAGAAAGCAGTATGATCTGGCGGTGTTTGTCGCCAACTGGCCGGCACCGAGGTCCATGCATTGGGAAACGCTGCTTAGGGCCAGGGCCATTGAAAACCAGTGTTTTGTGATCGGTGTCAACCGGGTGGGAACAGACGGAAACAATCTGCCTTACGACGGCAAATCAGCCTTTATCGACCCCACGGGCAAGGTCCTTTTTCAGCAAAAGGACTTGCCTGTTATTCATACCGAAACGCTTTTCTACAACATATTGACATCATACCGGGAATCCTTCCCCGCCTGGATGGATGCGGACTGAAAGCGGAGGACCAAGGCCCAGAAGTCAGAGCGACAGAGCTTCAGAGGGCGAAAGACGGTGGTCGGTGGTGGTCGGTGGTCAGACCGAATTAACGCCCAACATCGAACATGGAAGACAGGTTGATAATAGTCTATAAAAAATGTGACAACTTTTAATCAGAAATTGACCCCGGAGGCCGGAATTTCGGAAGGTAAGAGGGTAAGAAGGTAAGCTGTAGACGGCTTTACGTAGTCAGTGGTCAGAACCACATAAGGTAGAAATCTTAGCCGCAGACCCCGGTGAAACAAAAGACAGAACGGGTTTCATTGGGCAGGCACACGCAGACGACCGCAGACAAAACATTTTTAATGTCGCTTCGCGACTGCATAATGCAGATAGCAATTTAAAATATTTAGACCGGATCAACAGGATTATCATAAAAAAGAGTGCTGTACGCTATTAGCGAATAGCCGCCTTGTACCTTATACCGTTTACCTTATACCTGATTTATATCATGTAAATCCTGTTAATCCTGTCAGATATTTACAACCCGAAACCTGGCACCCGGAACCCGCTAAAACAGATGCCCCAAAACAAAGCGCCCCGTATAGAACTCCAGGAAACCCTGGAAAGAAACATCCTGCATGGCTTGTCCGTGGAGTGGGACCATGCGCTCTGGGTTTTGGACGAACCCGAACGTAAAAAAATGAAAAAACCGCTTCTCAGCCTCCGGGATATGGGCCGAAAGCTGGGATCCTGGTCGAAAGAAAAAAACGAAATCAGCCTGAGCCGAAAACATGTACTGAACTGTCCATGGGATGACACCCGCGAGATCCTCGTCCACGAGATGGCCCACCAGTACGCTGACCAGGTTTTGCACGCCGGTGACGAACGACCCCACGGCCCTCGTTTCCGGAAAGCCTGCTTGTGCCTGAGGGCCGATCCCTCTGCATCAGGACATGTCAGGACCCTGCATGAAAGATTGCAGGATGACCCCCGTGACCGGCATGACCGGCATTTGGTGCGCATTAAGAAACTCATGTCCCTGGCGGAAAGCAGGAACCGGCACGAAGCCGAGGCCGCCATGGCCAAGGCGCATGATCTTATGAATAAATATAATCTTCAGCTACTGGCACAACGGCGTTCGCAAGATTATTTCAGTGTGTTTGTCGGAAAACCAGCCCTGCGACACTTTCGGGAATCCTACTATATCGCCAACCTGCTGCAGGACTATTATTTTGTCCAAGGGTTGTGGGTGTCCGCTCATGTCCTCGAAAAGGGAAAAATGGGAAGGGTCCTTGAGATCAGCGGCACCCGCCGAAACATAAAAATAGCCTCCTATGTATACGACTTTGTCAACCGCTATATCAATGCACAGTGGCAGGCGTACATGCGTGGCAAGAAATTGAACCGCCACCGCAAATCAGATTTTTCCGTGGGGCTGGTTGAAGGATTCAGCGGCAAACTGGCCTGTCATCAAAATGCTCAAAATGCACACACATCTCCTGGCACCCGTGCCCTGGTGAAGTTCGAGGATCCGCACCTCGGTAAATACATGGCCCACCGCTACCCTCACACCAGGAGCTTTTCCAGAAAAACGGTAAATCACGATACTGGCATATTGGAGGACGGTATCAAGATCGGCGAAAAAATGGTCATCTCCAAAGGGATTGTGCATGAAGACTCTTCAGGAAGTTCCCACACACCAAAATTGTTAACCACCCCTTGACTACCAATTACCATCTATACCGATTGTCATCGGTATGTTTCGATTAAACACCAGGAAGGAAAGCGAAGCCGATATTTTTTTCAACGCGCCATATCATAAAGAATTACTTTGTGTCCTTTGTGCCTTTGTGGTTATCTAAAGCAGTGAACTTCAGTTGCGTGCTGTTAAGGATGTCCAATGGATAATACAGTATCAGAAAAGAAGAAAATCGTCACCATCGGCGGTGGCAGCGGGCAGTTTGCCCTGCTGACCGGACTACGTGAACTGGACGACCTCGACATCACCGCGGTTGTTGCCATGGTCGACTCCGGCGGTAGCACCGGCAGGCTGCGCGATGAACTGGGGGCCCTGCCGCCGGGCGACATCCTCAAGTGCATACTGGCGCTTTCGCCCCATGGTGACATAGCGCGCAGCATTCTATTGAAACGGTTTGCCAAAGATCGGCGTCTTCAGGGTCACAATGCCGGTAACATGCTACTGACCATGCTTTCACACTATACGGGCAGTTTTCCGGCAGGCATCAACGCCCTGGCCGAAATCCTCGATACCAGGGGCACCATTCTGCCGGTTACCATCGACCGGGCGACGCTGGTGGCCGAACTGACGGACGGCTCGAAAATTTTCGGTGCTGAAAAAACTTATGCTCTGCGGCTAAAGAGCCTCTAACAGTGCCCTGGCTATGGCCAGATCTTCCGGTAGGGTGATTTTGATATTGCCTGCACTGCCCTCGATGATCTTGACTTTTCCGCCGTAATGCTCAAACAAGGAGGCGTCGTCTGTGCCTGCAACCCCTTCTTTGACGGCTCTGTCGTGTGCCGACCGGATCAAAGGATACTGGAATGCCTGGGGGGTCTGGGCCTGCCACATGTTGTCCCGCAAAATCGTTTTTTCGATGATGCCGGAAGGCCCCACCTGCTTCAGAGTATCACCAACGGGTATACCGAGCATACAGGCTCCGAATTTCTCGGCCTGGAGTATACATTCAGCAATCTGGGACGGCTTCACAAACGGGCGCACCCCGTCGTGAATCACCACGACGCCTGTATGACCTTCCATGGCAAGCAGCCCATTGTACACGGAACCCTGCCTTCTCCTGCCACCTGTTACCAAGTTGACCGGCTTGGAAAGATCAAGGGAGGGCAAAAGGGTTTCACGGCAGAATTCAGTTTCCGCTTGGGAAACAACAAGATGGATTTCATCAATTTTTTCACAGGCGGCAAAGGCTTTGAGGGAGTAGGCGATAACAGGCAGATTCTTCAATTCCAGGAATTGCTTGGGCGTAGCCATCTTCATCCTGAGGCCTTTTCCGGCCCCCACGATAATAGCCGATGCAGCTTTATTTCCGGATTCTTCAGGTAACATTGTTTGACAAACACTCTAAACTATGGATCCCCACGGGTAAACCCGTGGTCCCATTAAAATACCCGTCTTCGCCTTCGGCTACGACGCGGTTATCCGCCTCATCCATGGGGAGACATCGCGCCGTAGCAATTAGCATATTTTTTTGTGCATTCATCCACGGGCATGCCCGTGGTATTCTGCGAAGGCGGATAAAAAATAGCGACCGAGTCGTGTTTCATAAAATCGTCAAACACGATTTTATCAACGCAGGTATTTCAGTTCCGTGGGCAGGGGTACGCCTTTTCCCATGGAATCCTCCCCATAATTCACACCCGCCAGAATCTGAATGTCGGCAAGTGCCCGGCTGTCCCCCTCAAACACCACCTCGCTGATCTGCTCCTTCTGGATCTTGCCGCCGGCCCACTGAATATCCAACACGCTGCTTGCGTCAAAGCGGTCTTTCCCGACGCAAAGCTCCACTTCCCCGCCGTAGTGCTGCACGATCTTCGCCACCAGCAAGCTCGGACGGCTGTGAAACCCGAGTTTTACCGGGATGCCCATCGAAATGGATGACCGTTCTATATTTTCGTTCAGGATTTCCCTGGCCAGGTCCTTGCCTTTGCTGATAAAATGGCACACATAGTAAAGTCCGTAGTTGATGGTCCGGTCCAGCAGTATGGCCGGGTCCACCAGGGTCGCCAACCGCTCCTGCACCTGTTTGTAGATATTTTTATACCCTGCTTCATGAAGGTGCCGTTCATAAAAATGGAGCAGCCTGCCCGTCATCTGAAGAAGGTGGAACACTACCGAAAAATAGCTGCGCAGCTGCTTCAGTTTGCGGTTGCCGAAACGGTAGCCGCCGTGGATGACATAGGTGTCAAATGAGGATTGAAGGTTGTGCACCAGCATCTCGAACCGTCGGATCTCGACCTCATTGATTTTTCCGGGAACAATTTCCAGTAATTCTTCCAGATCATAGGGTTCATAGAACCCGAGTTCGTCAAATTTCTTGGCAATCCTCAGGAAATCGCTGGCAATTTTGACGATGTTCTTGGCCTGCAAATCCTTGGCTTCATCGTCGATATCGTATTTCAATATTTCCGTAGTGGTTATGCCCGGAAAATCCTGATGGGTAAACGTCTCATCAGGAATACTGATATCCAGCCTCCGGGCTTCCTCAAGGATGATCGGTGCCAGTTTCATGAGAGATTCCGTTAAAAATTTAATGGTGGCATAACCATCATAACGGAACTCCTCGGCCTCGGGAAAATCATAAAATACCAAACGGTTGGAAATGTGCTTTTGGGAGTAGGCACCCAGGCTGAGGTGGCGAATGGCGGCAGACATCTCCCGGTAGAAATACCACACCCGGCTGTTCTTTGCACCGTGAAAATCCAGGAAATCCTCCAACACCTGGGATGTACCGATCAGTTTGGCGTACAACTTTTTGGTAAAATAATCGCTTTCAACATCACGGTTGGATATGTACGTGCAGCACCGCAGGTAATCAAAGGAGAACAGGCGTGCCTTTTCCAGAAATGAAAGTACTTGGGTGAATGGTTCCACTGCAGTCACGAATCCTTCATCGCTTAACACTCAGCGAATTTGTTACAATATAGTATCGGCCGAAGCAGCCCGTAAGCCGAATTCTGTTCCCGAAGAGGGTTACCCCTGTTCGGGCAACGATCATTCATCTAAGGACTCCGATTGCCCGGAATCTCATGCGACCTACCCGGGAGCTTGGGCGGGCCACCCTCAAGCACTCCCCTATTTGGTCTTGCACCGGATGGGGTTTACATAGCTTCCCCGGTCACCCGGAGAACTGGTGCGCTCTTACCGCACCTTTTCACCCTTACCTTGAATGCGTTACCGCATCCTGAGGCGGTATACTTTCTGTTGCACTTTCCTTCACGTTGCCGCGACTCCACGTTATGGAGCATCCTGCCCTGCGGTGTTCGGACTTTCCTCCAGACGGTTAATGCCGCCCAGCGATCGTTTGGTCTGCTTCGACCGATTTCTGTCTTCTGGCTCTGTAGTTGGTCAAGTCATGATTAAAAGTTGTCACTGTTGCCAGGTTTCGGGTGTCGGATTGTATATTTCTGACAGGATTAACAGGATTTACATGATATAAATCAGGTATAAGGTAAACGGTATAAGGTACAAGGCGGCTATTCGCTAATAGCGTACAGCACTCTTTTTTATGATAATCCTGTTGATCCGGTCTAAATATTTTAAATTGCTATCTGCATTATGCAGTCGCGAAGCGACATTAAAAATGTTTTGTCTGCGGTCGTCTGCGTGTGCCTGCCCAATGAAACCCGTTCTGTCTTTTGTTTCACCGGGGTCTGCGGCTAAGGTTTCTGCTCTTCGAACTCCGACCACAGACCACGTTCTTACCCTCTTACCTTCTGATGTTCGGCTCTGTTCTTCTGGTTCTTAAATTCCGCATTCCACATTCCGCATTCCGAGTTCAGGGGCTCTGTCCTCTGGAGCTCTGAAGCTCCGTCTTCTGATAAAGCGCTCACTCAACAACCGGGTAGATAATCCTCTGGCAGCTCGGGCAATACTTGAGAGAATCGAAACGTTGGATATCGTTATACAATTGGGGGGGGATGTTCATATGGCATCCCTGACAGACAGCATTGATGACCGGTGCGATGGTGACCCCTCCCACCAATTGCCTGGTCTTTTCGAATGTTTTCAGTATTTCAGGAGCAACGGCAGCTGACACTTGCTCCCATTCCGCATTAAGCGTTTCGAGTTCGAGTTTGCCTTTTTCAGCCGCTTTGCCCACGTCTTCCTTTTCATGCTGAATGTGTTCTTTTATGGACTGAAATTCAGTCTCACTTTCTTTGATCGCGGCTTCCAATTTCTCGGTCTGTTCCAGGCACTCTAGCATATTGTCTTCCATTGACGAACTTTGTTTTTTCAGGTCCTCGATTTCCTTTAACAACGACTGGTATTCCTTGTTGTTTTTAACCGCCCGCAATTTTTCTTTGCTCTTGTCTATTCTGGGGGCATTCATGTTCAACTCGGATTCAATCTCACGATATTTTTTTCGCTGGTTCTCCAGGTCCCCCTCCTTTTTATCCACGATGGCCCTGGACGCAACAAGTTCACGGTCGAGATCACTGAATTTTTTATCCACCTTGGAAAGCATGGCATTGATCCGCTTTTTACCGGATTGAATGGATTGAAGTTTTACAAGATTTTCCGTCTGTTCTCTCAAATCGATGTTATTATTCACACGCTGCCTCGTTTTTAAAAATTGTGGTCAATAGTGTTTGTTTATACCGGTTGTCATAAGTCTGTTCCGATACTAAATTCGTATTTATGGAAAATAGACCAGTTTATAAACTAGACCGGCGTAAAAAGGTGACAACCGCTATATTGTTATAAACGGGTCCGCTTCGAGCCGGCAGGCTTCGATTGACACATCGTCATTGTTCCTGTGCAGCATATCGGTCAGTTTCCCTGCCAACACATCCACTATCAGGTGTTCCGAAGAAAAATGCCCTATGTCAATCAGTCCCCGCCCCGCGGCCTCGACATCCCGTGCATCGTGGTAGCGCAGATCGCCGCTTATGTACACCTGAGCCGCCGAGGCAAAGAAATCCCCTAGCAGTGAAGCACCGCTACCCGAACAGAGGGCCACCCTGCGCACGGCTAGTGCAGGATCGCCGGCAATGGCCACTGATTTAAGATCGAGGCATTTTTTTACCTCATCGGCCAGCGACGCCAGTGTTGTTTCTCGGGAGAGATCACCTGTCCGGCCAAGCCCCTGAACAGCCAACTGCCCCTGACCGTCCTGGGACATACCTTCCTGTTCGCCCTGATGCAGCACAGCCAGGTTACGCAGCCCGATGCGCCGTGCAAGGGAGTCGTTTACACCGCCTGCGACCGAGTCCAGATTCGTGTGGGCGGAAAAAATGGCCAGGTGGTGACGAAGAGCGGAATGGATAATATCCCCTGTAGGGGTCGTACAGTCGACGGACGTCAGTGGTTTGAATATCAAGGGATGATGGGTGATCAACAGGTCCACTTCTGCCTGGCAGGCTGCTGCGACAACCTGGGGCAGCGGATCGAGCGCCACCCAGACGCTTTTCACCGGCCAGTCCCTGCTGCCCACCTGAAGACCGACGTTGTCCCATGGCTCCGCCAGTTCCCGGGGAGCCAGTTTTTCAACAAAATTGATGATCTCCCCTACCGTCCGCACCATTCTTTTCCTTTCCGCCAAATTGTAAAACCTGGACCTTGCACGAAATTTGGTAACTAAAAAAAGCGCGGTCCCTTTTTAAAGACCGCGCCTTGATTTCAATGCACCTCTATATGAAGCAATGCTTTCATACCTGTTCACCGCCGGTGACACCCAAAGCCATGTCTGCCCTTTCCTCCAGTGATCTTACCGCCGCTTCCACTGTATGGTGTCAGCCTGTTGCCCCTAAGCGACGCAATCGTGTTTCGTAAAATCGTGAAACACGGTGTTGTTTTTGGTGGGCCCACCTGGTTTCGAACCAGGGACCTACCGGTTATGAGCCGGTGGCTCTGCCAGCTGAGCTATGGGCCCGAAGATGCCAATAATTCGGTAGTTTGTAAATTCAGGTAACTACCTACTGGATCAACAATTGTCAAGTGTTAGTTATCGATAAAACTTTTCAGCTTGCGGCTGCGCGTGGGGTGTCTGAGTTTGCGTAATGCTTTGGCCTCTATCTGTCGAATCCTCTCCCTGGTGACAGTAAAATCCTGGCCAACCTCTTCAAGGGTATGGTCGGCCCGCTCGCCAATACCGAACCGCATGCGCAGCACCTTCTCCTCACGGGGCGTGAGGGTTGCCAGTACCTTGCGGGTCTGCTCAGCAAGATTCAGGTTCACAGCCGCATCGGACGGCAGGACAAATTTCTTGTCCTCGATAAAATCCCCAAGATGGCTGTCTTCCTCCTCGCCGATGGGGGTTTCCAGGGAAATCGGTTCCCTGGCAATTTTAAGCACTTTGCGCACCTTTTCCAGGGGAATCTCCATTTTTTCTGCAATCTCCTCCGGTTTGGGCTCACGACCCAGTTCCTGGACCAAATACCGTGACGTCCGGATGAGCTTGTTGATTGTCTCGATCATGTGTACAGGGATGCGGATAGTTCTGGCCTGGTCGGCAATGGCCCTGGTAATGGCCTGCCGAATCCACCAGGTGGCGTAAGTGCTGAATTTGTAGCCCCGGCGATATTCAAACTTGTCCACCGCCTTCATGAGGCCGATGTTGCCCTCCTGAATCAGATCCAGAAACTGCAGCCCCCGGTTGGTGTACTTTTTGGCGATACTGACCACGAGACGCAGGTTGGCTTTGATGAGTTCACTTTTTGCCAGTTTGGCGCGTATGCGGCTCTCATCTACATTTGTAATGATGCGCTTCAGAATACGGCTGTTGGTTTTTGTATCAAGTTCCCGCTTGGCAACCGCTTCCTGGACGCCTGACAGTTCACCGTACAACAGCCCCATCTCATCCCGTGTCAACTTGACATGCGCTTTTCCCCATTTCACAAATTTTGTCTTGTTAACCAGATGTTCCCGAAAGTCTGTCAAGGATACACTGGCTGATTCAGCGCATATGGCCAGCAGTCTGCGCATGTCATCGTACCACCGATTCAGCTTTCTGGTATCTTCCTCGATTTTATCGACCACGACGGCCTCGAACCGCCAGGTTTTGAGCATATGAAAAATCTTGTTGTTTCTTCGGGCGATGGATCGTCTGATTTTGCGCTGTTCGTTGGAAGCCGGCCCGTTCAGGATGAGCTTGTTGCGAAGTTTGTGATTTTCTTCGTGGATTTCGACAATCACTTTCGTGACGTTGGTGAAGTTTTCCATCTGCACCACTTCCTCGACATAATTGTCACCTTCATCCACATCTCTCAATACATGTTTGGGCCTCAACTCACCTTGTTTTATGTGCTCGCCGAGTTTGAGTATGAACTCCACGCCTATCTTGGTATCCAGAAGGGATTTCAGAACATCCTGTTCACCGGCTTCTATTTTTTTGGCGATTTCCACCTCGCCTTCCCTGCTCAACAGAGTAACCAGCCCCATTTCCCGCAGGTACATCTTGACAGGATCCGTGACGGTTCCAAAATCAGGAAGGGCTTTTGTGGCCGCGGTTGTCTTTTTTCCCTTGCTCTTTTTGGTAACCTTGACCAGTTGGCTGCCATCGACAACCTTGATTCCCTTGTCGTCTAACAGCATGATTGTGTCGTCAAACCGCTCTGCTGTCTGCTGATCTTCCGGCAGAAAAGCATATATCTGGTCATAGGTCAGAAATCCCTGCTTCTTGCCGTCCTTGATCAGTTTATTAAACTGTGTTTTGTCCGTAAATTTTTTGGGGGCCGCTTTCTTTCCCTTCTCCCGGTTTTTTTTGGGTTTCGGCGCTGATTTTTTACTTTGGACTTCTTTTGCAGGTGCCTTTTGGGGGGCTTTTTTCTTGTTCAAGGGCTTCTTAGCAACGGTTTCTTGGCCTTCAGTTTTCTTTTTCAACCGTTTTTCAGCCTTTTTTATGGGTTTCTTCTTGGTGGCCTTCTTGCGGATGAAGGACTTGGTTTCTTTTTTATTGACAGCCTTGGCTTTTTTCTTTTTGCCGGCATCTGCCTTGGCATGCGCCTTTTTCACTGCGGCTTTAGCCTTGGTTTCCTTTTTGCCGTCAGCCTTCTTGGTTGTTTCCGTCTTTTTGGTCGTCATCTTTTTAGCTGTCGATTTTTTGGTTATTGTCTTCTTGGCCGGGGTCTTTTTAGGTATTGCTTTTTGGGCCGTCGTCTTTTGGGTCGGCGTTTTCTTGGCCACCGGTTTTTTGGTTTCCATCTTTTTAGCTGCTATCTTTTTGGGTGTCTGTTGTTTGGTTTTAGGAGCTGTTCGTTTTGACGCCGATTTGGTGTTTTTTGTCATTGAGTCCGGCCTCCTACATGGGTTTCGCTTTTACTTTTAATGTTCTTTGAGAACGTCGTTCATCTGTTTGCGGTTTAAAACGGTTATCTTCTGCAATTCACCAAGTAATTTAAGCACAAGGTCCTGATTATTTTCCCTTTCAGCCGCACTTATCTGCGCTTTCAGGGAGATTTCATGGCGTTTGGGGCTGTGGCTGATCAATTTTGAAATGATCTTTCGGCAATCCCGTTGATTCCACATCTCTTCTTTAATAGATAACGAAGCTAATATATTTCTTTTTTCGGCATCGTCAACCATTGACATCAAATTCGATATTCCCTTTTCTGTCCCTGGCGGATGCTCCAGAATCAATTTGCCGATAAAGAGAAGCGTGTTATCCATAAAATAATCCAGCACGTTCGATTTCTCAATTTCCAGCAGCATTTCCGGGTACTGCAGCATCATGGCCACTATCTGTTGTTCCAGGCGGTTCTCTGCCCTGCTTTTCTGTGCACGCTTTTTATGGATCGTCATGCTCTCAGCAGGTGGTGTGAATCTTTCCGCACGCCGCGCCTGGATCTCATGTTCCCTTTTGAGGACGGCAATGGTCTCCCTGACTTTTTCAAGCACGGCGCTTTCATCGATGCCCAACCGTTCAGACAGTTCCTTGATATAAAGCTGCCGTGGGTTCACATCCTCAATGGAAGCGAGGGGCCGTCGGAGATCTTCTAGGATGGCAAGTTTGCCGTTGACGCTCAGCCCGTGTTTTTTTTCAGCGGTGGTCATTAGAAAGGACATGACTTCCAGAGCATTTCCCGCGAGCTTGTAAAAAGCCTCCGGGCCGAACTCGGAAATATACGAATCCGGGTCGTGGCCTTTGGGCAGCATGACCACGTGCACTTCGACACCTTCGCTGACGAACATGCCCACGCTCCGCTCCGAGGCCTTGAGGCCGGCTTCATCTGAATCAAAAATCAACACCGCCCTTTTAACGAATCCTTTCATGAGGTGGATATGCTCAGGCGTAAGGGCCGTTCCCAGGGTGGCGGCAGCGTTCTCGACACCTCGCTGGTAAAGGGCGAGCTGATCGAAATAGCCTTCTACAATGTAAACACTGCCCTCTTCCCTGCATTTGTTTCTGGCCGCATACAATCCGTAAAGCAATCGTCGCTTGTTGTAGACCGGCGTTTCAGGCGAATTCAGGTACTTGGGCAGCGAATCATCCATGACCCTGCCCCCGAATCCGACGGTCTGCCTGCTCATGTTCAGAATCGGAAAAATGATACGGTTGCGGAACCGGTCATAAAACCCGTTTTTATCCTTGCGGGCAATAACCAGACCCGCTTTTTCGATCATTTCCGCTGGAACCCGTTTGTGCTTCAGGTAGTTCAACAGGGCATCCCATGCATCAGGGGCATATCCCAAATAGAACCTGTCGATGATCTCCCTGGAGAACCCGCGCCGCTTGAGGTAGACCATGGCCTTGTCACCCTGGCTGCCCCCCACCAGCTTGCCGTGAAAGAAATCCATGGCATCGCGGTTGATTTTATAGAGTTGCTCCCGTTCGCTGACCTGCTGACGCATTTTCCCCGTCATTTCCGGCCGGGGGAGGTCAATCCCGTAGCGTCGGGCGAGAAATCTAACGGACTCGGGGAAGGAGAGTCCATCCTGCTTCATCAGAAAGCTGAAAACATTGCCACCCGTGCTGCATCCAAAGCAGTGAAAAATTTGTTTTTCCGGGCTAACGGTAAAGGAGGGGGTTTTTTCGGAGTGAAAGGGACAGAGGCCGTTGTAGTTTCGTCCGGTTTTTTTCAACAGAACATACTCGGAGACAACCTCTACGATGTCCGCCGCATTTTTGATCTCTTCAATTTTATCTTCGGGAATGAAATTCGCCAATAAAACACCCACGGTGAGGCTGTTTCATGCCTGCGCATGCGTAGAAAAGCATGCAGGCAACAATACTCAGATTGATTGGTTAGTGAGTGCGATCGCTTCTTCTAAATTGAGGCTCCCGCTGTAAAGCGCCTTGCCGGTGATCACTCCGCTGACGCCCGATGGCTCGAGGGGCAAGAGATTCTTAATATCCTCCAGAGATGCAACCCCGCCGGACGCAATGACCGGAATTGATACGGATTCAGCCATTTTTCGGGTCTCCTCTATATTGGGGCCTGTCTGCATGCCGTCCCGGTGGATATCCGTGAAGTTGATGGCCACAACACCGCTGTCTTCAAATCGCCGGGCCAAATCCTTTGCACGCGTTCGCGTATCTTCTGTCCATCCCTCTATGGCAACCATCCCTTTGCGGGCATCAATGCCCACCACGATGCTGCCGGGAAACGTCCGGCAGGCGTCATCCACGAGACCGGGATTCCGGATGGCTTCCGTACCGATGATCACCCGGTCGGAACCTGATTCAAGATACATACCGATGGTGTCCATAGTTCTGATGCCGCCACCGATTTGAACCCGAGCACCCACTGACGCGATAATGTTCTTGATTGTCTCAAGGTTCCGGGGCTGCTTCATGACCGCCCCATCCAGATCGATGATGTGAATAATATCCGCGCCCAAGGCATCCCATTTTTGCGCCATGGCAACGGGATCGTCCGCAAAAACAGTTTCAGCGTCCATGCGCCCCTGCTCCAGGCGCACACATTTTCCATTTTTAATATCTACGGCAGGAATGACAATCATCGAGGTTCTCTTTTAAAATAACCCAAGCTTAGAGGGCCCCTTTGGTTGACAAAACACCGGTGATGCGTGGGTCAATTTGGGCGGCCATATCCAGAGACCTGCCGGCTGCCTTGAAAATAGACTCGATGATGTGATGTTCGTTTTCGCCATAAAGGACATTGATATGCAGGTTCATCCCGCCTCTGGTAGAAAACGCGCGAAAAAACTCCTTGGCAAGGGGCATGAATGAATCCCCGGCGCAGGGTCCCTGGCCGGGCAGATTGTACACCAGAAAAGGGCGCTTTGATAGATCCGTAGTGACGGCGCACAAGGCCTCATCCATGGGGGTTACCGCGTGACCGTAACGTTTTATGCCTTTTCTTTCCCCCAGGGCTCTGTCCCATGCGTCTCCGAGCACTAGCCCCACGTCTTCCACGGTATGGTGGAAATCCACATCGATGTCACCCTTGGCATAGACATAGAGGTCAAAAAATCCGTGGGCACCAAAAAGGGTAAGCATGTGGTCAAAAAAGGGAATTCCGGTGTTTATCTCGGTTTTGCCCTGGCCATCGACATCCAGCTTGACCTCGATAACCGTTTCCTTTGTTTTGCGGGCTACTTCTGCCGTGCGATCCATGGTACCCCTTGCTCCTCCGCATTAATCCTGCTCAGCGTACTCAATTTCACTTTCGCTACTATATTGAAATTATTGAATCTTGAATATATATGTAAACGTTATTGATACAACAGGTTCCTTGAGAAATCAATACAAATAATCAATTTGCTGCGTGATTTCCGTGGGTACGGTTTTGCTGGTTTTTCCTGTTCCCATGCTTGTGAACTCGAATAGGCACTGGCACTTACCTTATTTCATAAAATACACAATTGATGAACTATGTAACAAATTACACAGTTTCTCAAACATCTGGTTCCTTTTTTCCGGTCCATTAAGCCTCCACATCTATAACCAATTAATATATTTGTGTTTATTTAGATCATAAAGTTGGCCTGGTTATTGCTATAATCATTCTAAAGAAAATCAGGGGTAATTTTTTTATTTACATTAGAAATAGATATACACACTCAAATATGTTCCAAGACCTATCTTTAGAACTCCCCTGGTAGTGAAAATGGGACGACCTATTTCTAATGAAGGAGATAAATTTTCAGTGGACCGTATCGGGAGGCACCCCTCAGGGATGAGAGAACAACAGGAAAAGGATATTATCATATCACGGTTGCAATTGCTGATCGTTATGGCCAAAGCGTATCTGAAAGATTACCATTTAAGCGGCTATCGTGCGATTGCCGTAAAAAATAATGCCGCCAGGCTATCGGAGGCTCTGACAGGCTGGGAAAGCTACAAAGTGCACTTTTCCAAGGCCGCGAATAGAGCCATGGGCACCCATCTGGATCATATTCTATTTCAAAGGATCAAACTGCTGCTGGTGATGGCCGTATCCATTGCAGAGGGAAATCCCATGGGGTACCGACGAAAACTGGCGTTGAAAAACAATATCGATTATATCGCGGAAAGTCTAGATTTCAACACCAGATCGGAAACCATACCGGTTTTATCGGTGGCCTGACCACCCACCGTTAAGATAGCACCTAATATTTCATAATTCCTCCTTACAACTTAAAAGGGGGCTGGATAAACATCCAGCCCCCTTTTAATTACTTTGCCTGCCGTGCCTAGTCTGACAGGACGAAGAATGGTGGACACGACAGGAACAAATTCGAACCATCGCATCAATTAAGCCTTGCTGCATTGAATGAACTATACCGGTTGTCATACCAATGACAGCCATTTTTTGTCATTTTCAGGTGACAATTTTTGTCACTTCATGCAAAAAACAAAAAATAAAAAACTATTAACCAACCGTAATCATATCGATAATTAGTTTTATGATAAAAATGGCCTGATTATTGCTATACATACTGGATAAATATGGAAACACAACATGGGCTTAAAAGGAGGATAATATGCGAAAATTCATCTTATTGGTATTCATCATCGGCTTCGTCGGTTCAGCCAGTGCTGCTGAGGTAACCTATAATTTTACGGCAGAGATCTATACTTACTCAGATGATTCCGGCATTTTCAGTGAACTGGGGTATTCCGCTAATATGCCACTTAAAGGGACAATCACGATCGATCCGGAAACTGAACCGCAAATCTATCTCGCTTCGGATGTACCCACTGCCTTTAGATGGTGGAGAACAGGTGTCATTATGTTTGAAAATCAAGGATACACTTGGCTTGATACCTGTAGCCGTTCTCTTCTAATCGTTAACGACTTATCCAACCACCAGATAGATATTTCGACAAAGCAGGAAAGCCTGGATGGCAATTCATTAGTAACCTCGGTGCTCCAGAAAATTACCCTAATAAACGACGGGCTGGATGCAAGCATGCCCACCGATCTCAACGTGGGCAGTTTTTCTGACTATTTCGTCAAGATTGAGAATAATGGAACATCTTCATGGTTTAAAGCCAAAATCGTTTCCATCGAGAAAGCTGAAGAGATTATAACTGCGGACAGTGCTGAGGACATTGTAGCAAAAGAGTGCCCTTGTGAAGACGACTGGAAAAATCATGGAGCGTATGTTCGTTGTGTTGCTCAAAGCGCAAAGGGACTTGTTGAGAAAGGCCTTATTAGTAAAAAAAAGCAGGGTGATATTGTATCTGAAGCTGCTAAAAGCAAATGTGGGAAAAAGAAATAGGATCGATATTGTAATTAATTGACAAAAGGCAGGATCATTATTGTAAAAACCCCGCTATACAGCGGGGTTTTTATTGGCCAAAAGAAGACGCGCAACCTGTCAACTATATTGACAAATTACGCGTCCATTTGATTTAATTGGGAATATATTATTTTTATAATATATTCCGCATATTCGTATAATAAAACTTGGTGGAGATGAGGGGGATCGAACCCCTGACCTCAGCGTTGCGAACGCTGCGCTCTCCCATCTGAGCTACATCCCCATGTTACACGTTTTGAAAACGCAATTGAGAGCACTCCTGATATCCGAAACAAATGGATAAATCAACCCAATAGTCCAGGATCAAACCCTATTCCACCTTTGCGTTAAATTGACTTACTTTCTCCTCGAAAACTTTCAGTTTCTCGTCATAGGATTTAATGCGCGCATTGAAGCTTTCTATTGTTTGCCTGAATTCAGCATCCTCTTCAGCGCTCTTTTCCTTTTGCGACAATTCCACAAGCAGCTTCCGATCTTCTTCAAGCTTTGCATATTCAGCGTCCAGAAGCTCCTTTTCTTTTTTCAAGTCTTCCGCCTCCTGATCCATTTCGCTATTTTGCGTTTTGGCGGTATCCTTCTGAGGAGGAATTACCTCTGGTTCTTTCTTTGTTTTAATCTCTTGATAGCTCTCCACCTGCTCTCTCTGGTCTTTGGGAACTTCCTGCAAATTATCCGTAAAGCGCAGCACGCCCTTGGCATCACGATACTTGTAGATTTCAGCAGATGAAGGCATTGTTGTAGCCAGCAGAAAAAAGGCTATTAAGAATAATGTCCTGAATGTCATAGCTATAACTCCTTTTATCACCTTCGGGTTTGAAAACTGTTTTTCATCCTCCAAAACGGTAAGAAGTAATTTACCTGTATTTTTATCAAAAATGGAAGCTAAGGTCAATTTTTTTAAACAATCCACTGTTTTTCATCCAATTTGCCATATCCCCAAACTGACCTTGCGCCTCCCTTACATCTGATGTTGCCAAAGAATAAGACCATGCTTATGTTTTCACGTCATTGAATACCTATATTGAGCTTTAGGAAATATATATGTTTTACGCTTGGCCGTGTGCGTCAGAGCCTGATAATTGGGGAGATCCTCATGACCGAACCTGTTGAATTAAAAGATGCTTTCAAACAATTCACCGTTGATCAGGATAAAATAATGGATCCGCGGGAGACCGTGGAACGCTTTCGTAAAAGACTGAAAGAAGTTAATCTCGACATTCTGGAAAAAACCGAGCGAATCGACAACAAAAGGCTTGATATCCCTGTTTTTTTCAGTGAGTGCGGGAAAGATGCCGCTTCTGTCATCGGCACCAAGAAACAGATGGGCAAAGGCGCGACCCCTGAGCAATCAGAGGCCAGTGCAGTCATGGAACTGGCCGAGCGCTTCAGTTTTTTCAGCTTTTGCAAGAACCAAAAGAATTTTTTCATAGACACCTATGCCAACCTGAAGGACAAGGCTTTGAGTTTTGATGCCATTGCCGCATCGGTGCACGATGATTCCAAGGACCTGGGTGTCACTCAAAAAGTGTTCGAGAACCTGCCGCTGGAATGGACCTGGGCGTACAACCTTACCCGCAAAGAAAAAGTGCTCGTCCCTTTCAACTGGTTTCTGGCGATTAACGAGTTCAACGGCCCTTCCGCCGGCAACTGCGTTGAAGAAGCTTTATCCCAGGGCATCTCTGAAATTGTGGAGCGCCATGTTTCCTCTCTGGTCAGCCGGAACCGGCTTACGGTGCCCTTGATAAGGCCTGAATCAGCCTCTGACCCGCTGGTCAGGCAAATGCTGGACAAATATAAAAAAGCCGGTATCCAGGTCTATTTGTCCGATTTCACCTTGGGGATGGGCATCCCCTCTGTGGGTGTTCTGGCTTACGATCCAAAAACCTTCCCCAAAGAGAGCGAGATCGTCTGGACCGCGGGCACGACGCCGGATCCGCAAAAAGCCCTGAGCCGCGCCCTTACGGAAACAGCTCAGCTAGCCGGAGATTTCAACTCCGGTTCCAATTACGTGGCCAGCGGCCTGCCGAAATTCACCCGTCTGCAGGATGCGGAATATGTCATAAATTCGCAGAAAATGGTCGACATCACGGATTTGCCCGACATCTCCGATAACAACATCCGCATTGAAGTGGAAAACTGCATCGCTGCCCTGGCAACAAGGGGCCTGGAGGTGATCGTCATCGACACCATGCACGACCGCCTGCGCATTCCGGCATTTTACACCATCGTCCCGGGCGCCCATTTCCGCGAAAGGGCTGTTGGCACCAGCCTGGGAATGTTTTCAGCCAAAATCATCACCGAGAACAACCCGTCCGGGGAAGCTTATCGCCAACTGTTGGAAATCGATAGCAAATTGTCCGGAAAATATTATCTCAATTTCTATATGGGCACCAGCCTGCTGGGCATGGGAGAATATCAGAAAGCGCTCGATCGGTTAAATCAGGCGTTGTCCCTGAATCCGGCTCAACAGGATCTGGCCAGCATTTACTCCTACATGGGAGTCGGCCTCAAGGAAATGGGCCGTTATGAGGAAGCGCTTGACATCCTTAAACAGGGGGAAGCGTGCGACAGCGAACGCACCGACATTTACAACCTCATGGGATTCTGCCATTTCAAACTGAAGCAGCACGAAAAAGCCATAGAGGCTTTTGCCAGGGTCCTGGACCTCGACCCGGGATCGGCTATTGATTATGCCAACATCGGCTCCAACTATCGTGAAATGGGTGACAAGGACAAGGCTGTCTATTTTTATGAAATCGCCCTCTCCATCGACCCCTCCATCGACTTTGCCCGGGACAGCCTGGCGAAGCTGAAAGAATAGAAGGTAGAGGACGGAGCCACAGAAAACGGAGCTCCAGAGCCACAGAAGCCAGAGCCACAGAGCCTCAGAGGACGGCGGACAGAGGTCAGAACCCCAGAGACCAGATGACAGAGCCGCAGAACTCCAGAGGTCGGAACCACAGAAGAGCGGTCAGACCGAATAAACGTCCAACATCGAACATTGAACACTGAACGTCGAACGGTTTGCGTTTGGCTGATGGTCCAAAAATGCTGAACGCTTTGAGCTGAAAAACCACATTCGACGTTGGATGTTGGACGTTGGATGTTCGATGTTCATTTTTAAAAAAACAAATATGGAAGACAGGTTGATAAAAATCTATGTGCCTTATACCGTTTACCTTAAACCCATTTATATCATGTAAATCCTGTTAATCCTGTCAGATATATACAACCCGAAACCCGACACCTCATACCAAATACAAAACATCAAACAATATATATTAAAGGCTAATTAACAAATAATATAGAATATTTAAGAGGTTTTATTAATGAAACACATTAATCATCTCACGGCTGCTATCCAGGCGGCCGTAGAGGCCGGCAAAGCCGTACTTGACGTCTATCACTCGGATTTTCATGTGGATTATAAGGAAGACCAATCCCCTCTGACCCTGGCTGACAAACAGGCCCATGACATCATTTCCACACGGCTGGCAGGGTTCGATATTCCCCTATTGAGCGAGGAGGGAAAAGCCATTCCCTATGCAACACGCAGGGAATGGAAGACGCTCTGGATTGTGGACCCGCTGGATGGTACCAAGGAATTTGTCAAGCGCAATGGAGAGTTTACCGTCAACATTGCGCTGGTAACCGACGGCAGGCCAACCCTGGGGGTTGTCTTCGCCCCGGTGCGCGAAGTGCTCTATTTTGCCCTGCAAGACCTGGGCGCTTATAAAATGGACGGCATGGACGCTGTTTTAGCATTGTGCGGAAACATATCCCATGGCGCTTTAACCAATGACGACCTTGCCGAACAAAGCGTTACCCTGCCCGTGGAACGATCCCAAGCAACACCCTACACCATTGTCGGCTCCCGTTCCCATGCCACCGAAGCACTCGAGAACTTTGTCGATCAAAAGCGCAAGGAATTCGGAACAATAGACTTTATCCCTGCCGGCAGTTCCCTGAAACTCTGCCTGGTAGCAGAAGGCAGGGCCGACATTTACCCGCGCCTGGCCCCCACCATGGAGTGGGACACAGCCGCCGGCCATGCGGTGGTGGAATGTGCAGGCGCCCGCATTTACAACCATTCCTCCGGTGAATTGCTGCGTTACAACAAGGAGGACCTCCTCAACCCCTGGTTCGTCGTCGAACGATAAAATCAATCTCTGACCAGCATAGATCGAATGGGTCAAGTCCTGATTAAAAGTTGTCACTATCACCTGGTTTCGGGTGTCAGGTGTCGGGTGTCGGTCTGTAAATATCTTTCTAAAAAAGTTCTGACCACTGACCGTATTTGACTTCATTACTTTCATTGTTACTTTTGTAATAGTATACATTGTGGTATAATTCTCAATATCACCAATTTGGATTTGAACGATGAATAGTGAAACCATAAGCCTGCCGATTTCCGGTATGACATGTGCCAACTGTGCCATGAATATCGAACGGGTCGTTGGCAAACTGAAGGGTGTCCAGGCCGTCAATGTCAATTTTGCCTCTGAGCAGGCCAGCGTGACCTATGACAACGGCAAGCTTACGCTGAATGATATTGCCGACCAGGTTACAAAAGCCGGATTCGGTGTCGTCACCCCCCAGGACGGTACTGACGTAGAAGATGCGGAACAGGCTGCCCGTGATGCCGAAATCAGGAACCAGACCCGCAAATTCATCATCGGCGTTATGTTTGCCTTGCCGCTCTTTGTATTGAGTATGGCCAGAGATTTCAGTCTTCTTGGGGACTGGAGCCACCAGGTGTGGGTCAACTGGCTGTTTTTTGCCCTGGCCACCCCGGTGCAGTTCTACACCGGCTGGGACTATTACGTGGGCGGACTGAAAAGCCTGAGGAACAGGAGTGCCAACATGGATGTGCTGGTGGCGCTGGGTTCGTCGGTGGCCTACTTCTATTCAACGTTCCTGCTGGTGGCCCCCTCACTGGGTTCCCATGTTTATTTTGAAACCTCTGCGGTGATCATCACCCTGATCAAACTCGGCAAAATGCTCGAATCGCGTACCAAGGGCAAGACCGGCAGTGCGATTCGCAAACTGATCGGACTGCGCCCTAAAACAGCCACTGTCATAAGAGAAGGCACTGAAACGGAAATCTCCCTCACCAGGATGCAGGTTGGTGATGTTGTGGTCGTGCGACCCGGCGAAAGTATTCCTGTGGACGGGGAAATCATCCAAGGCAGTTCTGCCATCGATGAATCCATGTTGAGCGGTGAGCCACTCCCTGTGGACAAAAAACCCGGCGACCCTGTCGTGGGCGGCGCCATCAACGGACAGGGCTATATCAAATTCAAGGCGCAAAAAGTGGGCAAGGACACGGCCCTGGCCCAGATCATCCGGCTGGTGCAGGCAGCTCAAGGCAGCAAAGCCCCCATCCAGGCGCTGGCAGACCGGGTAGCAGCCATTTTCGTGCCTGTCATCATTGCCTCGGCCGGATTTGTTTTCCTTCTCTGGTGGCTGGTTGGCGGAGACTTTGTGCCGGCCATGATCCGCATGGTTGCCGTGCTGGTCATCGCCTGCCCCTGCGCGCTGGGGTTGGCCACCCCCACGGCCATCATGGCCGGAACCGGTAAAGGTGCTGAAAACGGTATTTTGTTTAAAAACAGCGAAGCCCTGGAGACGGCTTCCGCACTCGACATCGTACTCCTCGACAAAACCGGCACCCTCACCCTGGGCAAACCCACCGTGGTCGACCTTCTACCGGTTGGCCCCGTGTGTGCCAACCCGGATGAACTTCTCGCCCTGGGCGCATCCGTGGAAAAAGGATCAGAACACCCCCTGGGAAAGGCGCTGGTCAAAGCTGCTGAAAACCGCGGTCTGGAACTCATTGAGCCGCTTGATTTCAAATCCTTTGGCGGGCATGGTGTGGCAGCATCCGTTGGTAAGGCATACGTCCGGGTGGGAAAACCGAACTGGTTCAAGGAATCCCATCCCGAAATTGCCACGGCCCTGGATGAAACCTCAAATACCATCCTGAACCTGCAGGCTGAAGGAAAAACCGTCATGGTCGTTTCCAAGGATGATGCCATGGCCGGTCTGATCACGGTCTCCGACCCCATCAAACCCGACTCTGTCGAGGCGGTCCAAGAGCTCCGCCGGATGAAGCTGGAAGTGGTAATGCTTACCGGCGACAACATCCACACCGCTAAAACCATTGCCCGCGAGGCCGGTATCGACCACGTCCAGGCGGAAGTGCGTCCTGAAGAAAAATCCGCAGCTGTGGAAAAAGTGCAGCAAAAGGGAAACAAGGCAGGCATGGTGGGCGACGGCATCAATGACGCCCCGGCTTTGGCCCAGGCGGATGTGGGCATGGCCATCGGCAGCGGTACGGATGTGGCCATTGAGACCGCCGGGGTCATCC
>JAOZRT010000023.1:17787-30180 GCA_029940035.1 Desulfobacterales bacterium | reverse complement strand
CGATCTGGTGAGGGTTACATGTGACGCCGGTGTCAGATGAAGGGAGTTAAAACAAGAATTTTTTCTTTATTTGTATTCAACCAAGTGAACATCCCAAGTGCAGGCAATCTAACCAAATTCAGTATTAGCAGTACAAACCGGTTATCATTTCAAATTGTGGAATCATGCATACCCAAAAGAAAGATGAAAACAAAGAAAAAATTCTTGATACAAATCAGCGGCGACGGCAGAATAGGCCCCTTCGAGGGGCCCTCCTCATACCTCCGGCTCTGCCGGCGGTCGCTGATTTGAGCATTGAACCGGTTGACCCGAGGTCCCCGGCGATTGCCCGGATGATATCAGACCTGGATGAATTTCAGGCATCTTTGTACCCGCCGGAGAGCAACCACCTGGTGGACATTCAAAAACTGGCTGGAAAGGACTATTATTTCATTGCAGCCATGGATCGTGGAAAATCCCGGGCCATTGCATCTTTTATACGGATGAGCGCCGGTTATGCTGAAATCAAGCGCCTCTATGTTCCTAAAAAATACAGGGGACATAAACTGGCCAGCCGGCTGATGGATGCCCTGGAGAAAAAAGCCATAGAGGAAGGGTTTGGGGAAGTTCGGCTCGAAACCGGCATTTATCAGCAGGCCGCCATTGTGCTTTATGAAAAACGGGGTTATAAAAAAATCAATCCCTTTGGTTCCTATAAGGAAGATCCCTTGAGCATATTTATGAGTAAAAAACTATGAAAGATGATGAATTCACTTATGTGGTAAGGTGCCGCACCTGTCGTGCGCAATTCAACGTTCAGTTGTTCAATAGCCATGAAAAAAATTTGTTCCTGGTAGACAAGCGGGACTGGTACTGTGACAAGTGCAAAAAGGCGTACTTCAGCAAACAGACGGAACAGCTCTCCAGGACACACCAGGACATCGGTTTTCCAGCTCTTGACGGAACGGAAAAGATGATTTCATGGGCGGAAAAAATCAGGGCTGAGCTGATCAACAAGGTAAATTATCTGCGGGAAAGCCTGTCGTTTGACAGCGAAAAAGCCCGGCAGCAGTCTGACCGGGCGTTTGAGATGTTTTTCAAGGAATGGCAGAAACAGTCAACCGCCAAATGGTGGATAGACAACCGCAGGATGACGGTCATGGACATCTCCAAGCAGGTCAAGAAATTGGGCGAAGCCTCTGAAGAAGATGGTTGATATGGACATGCAGGTGGAAAGAATCAAGGGGGTTCTGGGGAAAGACTGCAAGCGCACGCCCCAAAATACCCTGCGTTTCCTTCAGTTTTTGCAAAAGAACGTCAAGGTGCTCTGTTTGCTGACCGGCACGGAGGAGTTCGAATGGGAGCGTGCCTACCTGGTCGAGGGATGGGGCAATACTGAATATGAGGAAATGAAAGCGCAAAGACCGTCTTTCGTGGACCAGTTCGAACTGCAGGCGTTGATGGCGCCGGATGCAGATGGGGATGACATTGTAGCCTGTGTAAAAAGGGTCGCCGATCAAAAAGAATTCAAGATCGGGCTCTCACTGTTGGAGGGCATTGATTTCAGCAATGAATCTTTTCAGTTCATCGATGATTACGTTGCGTGGTACAAGCATTATTGAATGAGCAGGCCATCGAAAACTATTCGGTTTTGAAAATAGATAAAAAAGCATAAAAGGCTAAAGTAATAAAAATGAAAAGCTATCAGAAAAAATATCTCAAAGGCCTCGCCCATGGTTTGAAACCCACCGTTTTTGTGGGCCAGAAGGGCGCGGTTCCATCTGTGGTCAAAGCGTTGGATGAAGCCCTAGACACGCATGAACTGATCAAGGTAAAATTTGTCGAATTCAAGGAAAAAAGTCAGAAGGAAGCGATTGTGGCTGCCCTTGAGCAGGAAACATCCGCAGAACCGGTGGGTATGATCGGCCATGTGGCTATTTTATACCGCCGGCAGAAGGACCCCGATAAAAGAAAGATTGAAGTACCTGTTCGTAAGACAGGCGCATAAGGCTGTGAAGATCACCTCCAAAGATTCGGTGCGGCAGGTAGTGTTCTGCCGCACCGAATTTCTCCGTGACCGGCATTATTCCGGCGGCTGATATTTCCCGTCCTTAAGGTACATGGACCTCAAATCCTTTTTGAGAATTTTACCGGTCAGGGTGCGGGGAAGCTGGTCGATAAAAACAACCTGCCGGGGTCTTTTGTACCCGGCCAGTTTTCCTTTGCAATATTCGACGATCTCTTCTTCGTTGATGTTCGCGTCCGGTGCTTTGACCAGGATGGCCAGGCCTACCTCCACCCATTTTTCGTCGGGTATGCCGATAACGCCGGCATCGGCGATGGCGCCGTGGGTCATGAGCACGTCTTCCACTTCCGCCGGGTAAACGTTCTCACCGCCGCTGATGTACATGTCTTTGCTGCGGTCCACCAGATACAGGTACCCCTCTTCGTCCATATAACCGATATCTCCCGAGTGCAGCCAGCCGTCAACAATGGTGTTAGCTGATTCTTCAGGACTGCGCCAGTATTCCTTGATGACGGTGGGGCTCTTGATCAGCACTTCACCCTTTTCACCCTGGGCCACGTCATTGCCGTCAAGATCCACCAGCCGAATGTCGGTATGAAAGAGGGGTTTGCCGCAGGACCCGAGCTTGCGCAGGGAATCTTCGGATCCCAGCGCTGTGACGCCGGTGGCGGTTTCTGTCATACCGTAGCCCTGGTTGAAGACAACGCCTTTTTCCTGAAATGTTTCGATAATCGTTTTAGGGCAGGGTGAGCCGTCGACCAGAAAAAATTTTACAGAGGAGAAATCCGTGGCCTGAAATTCAAGGGCACCATGATACCGCCGATTTTGGACAAGGCAAAAAGCACCTCGAGGAAAACATTGCTGTTCCCGAGGAGTACAGCCACCCTTTCGCCTTTTTCAAGGCCCTTCTTCAGAAATGCATGGGCAAGGCGGTTGACTCTCTCATTGAATTCCCGTTGATTCAATTCCAGGTCATTGTACTTGATGCAGGCGGCTTCCGGCCAGCGAAGCGCAAGCCTTGTGGTCCATTCTCCAATATTCATAGTAGACCTCCCTTTGATCAGTGGGGTAACACGGATGTAATCCATGTTACCGCTGGTGGACAGAAATGGAACCTTCGCTCAATTTAGGTTTGAGTAAACGTTCGAAAATTGGGTTGGAAAGTATCTGTAGGGAAGATATATAAACAAAAGGTGTAAACGGTCAAGTCTGTTAGACTTAAAGGAGAGCGTTTCAAATTTTAAGAATGGTTAGAACAGATTTTAAGCGCTTGGGATGGTTTGGGTGGGATGGAACGGACTCGGATGGAGATAGCGACGGCGCAGTACACCACCTACACGGGGCAGGAAATAGTGGTGCCGAAATTTTTTCCAGCCTGGTATCTTGAAAAAGACCATCACCTACGACAGAAGATTTGAATCAGGCCATCTGCCTGACGATATCCGCAAGGATTTGGATTCCGTTTTCTATTTTTTGGTCAACCGGAGAACCGCAGCTGATGCGTATGCAATGGTTGTAGCGCCGGGTGGTGGAGCACATGGCACCGGGCAGTATGGAAATACCCTGTTCCCTGGCAATGTGAAATACCTTGAGGCCGTCAACCCTGCGGTGCATTTCAATCCACAACATGAGCCCCCCCATGGGTGCGGTGATACGGGTGCCCTTTGGAAAGTGGCGGGCAACCAGCATGGCCATATTGTGCACCTGGTTTTTCAATGCAATGCGCAGATTCCGTAAATGGCGCTCGTGGGATCCACCATTTAAATATTCGGCAACAACGTGCTGGGTAATGCCGGGCGAGGCAATGCCTGTGTTGATTTTCAGCTGCTGCACGCGGTCATGAAATGCGCCGGGGATGGTCCAGCCGATGCGCAGGCCGGGGGCAACCGTTTTAGAAAAGGAGTTGCAGTAGAGAACCATGCCGCTGCGGTCAAAGGACTTCAGGGTGGCCGGTCGCTGGCCGCTGAAATAGAGATCTCCGTGAATATCGTCTTCGATGATGGGGATCTTTCTCTTTTGCATGAAAGCGACCAGAAACTTTTTCTTGTCATCGGGCATCAGGAACCCTAGAGGATTGTGGAAGTTGGGAACCAGGATGGCCGCTTTAACCGGATGGTTTCTGGTTGTTTCTTCAAGGGAATCGAGATCAATACCGGAGGATGGGTCGGTAGGTAATTCCAGGGCCAGCATGTTCAGATCCTCGATCAATTGCAGAAACCATGGATACGTGGGCGATTCCACCAGAATGGTGTCTCCGGGCCGGGCCACCGCCTGGAGGCACAGGCTGACGGCTTCGATACAGCCGCTGGTTACCACGATGTCGTCGATGCCGGTTTCCTGGAGCAGATCGATGCTTCTGCGAGCCAGTTGACGGCGGAGCACCATGTTGCCGGTGGGATTTTCATAAAGGGTCATCAGGTCGGTGAGCCTTTTGTGGGTCATGGCTTTGACGATGCGGTGGAGCTCTTTGTGGGGCAACAGTTGCGGGGCAACGACGGTGCCGCCAAGCTGCAGAATACGCCGGTCACCCATGGCTTCAACGATGGAGGCGGCGACTGCGTTGATGGACACCTTTTTGGCAACCGGCCGATGGCGTTTGAGGATCGGTGGCGGCAGAATCTGCGTCAGGTGGGGTTTAACGTAAAAGCCGGATTTCTGACGCGCTTCCACGACTCCGCGTTTTTCGAGTTCGATAAGGGACTGGTAAACCGTGGTGATGCTTAAGCCTGTCTGCCTATGCAGCTTCCGTACGGAGGGCAATTTTTCGCCGGCCCGATACACACCGTTGGATATTTTGCTCTCAAGGGAAGATGCCAGTTGTATATATCTGAATTCTTTTGGTTTGTGTTTTGGTTGGATGTTTTGCATGGTTAGATTCTGTTATGGTGAAATATTATAAAATCTGTATCTGTTATTGTTTATCAAATCCTGTAGCTTTTGCCAATGAACATTCACCGCTTTCACTCATTTGAAAACCAGGTGGCCTTTTTCACCGCCAGAACCGGCGTCCACCTTCCCAGAATGACGTTCGGGAAGGGGGCCTTTTTCAAGGACCTGGGTAAATGGTCAAGTACATACAGCAGTCAGGCCCAGGACGTGGAATGCGTGCACATCCTGCCCGATCCTGTGCAGGGGCTCTCCTTTCCCAGGGCCGTCGATGTGTTGTCATCGGCACTTTCGCTGTCATGCGGCATTGTTGATACCGATGAAATCTACGCCCTCCTCGAATATTTTGGCCTTCCCGGGAGCAAAGCAACCCAGCCGGTAATCTCCCTTTCCGGAGGAGAGCTGCTGCTGCTTAACTTTGCCAAGGCCAAGGCCATGCTCACGGCTGTGGGCGGGGTGGTGGCCTGCAGCCCCATCCACTGGCTGAATGAAAACAGCTACATATACTGGGAAAAGCTGGTGGACGCATACCATGCGAGGCAGCGTTTCGTGGACGTGGCCCTACTTACGGGCGAACCTTTTATCGACGAGGAACGGGCAAAACCGGAAGCCGCCATTGAACCGGTGCCGGCCGTTGAATGGCAATTGGTTTTGAACCATCCCATCGTTGAATTCGCGGAGATTCGTTTTCCGTCTTATCATCCGGCATCCCGGATCGAGTATGGACTGGCTGACGACCGGAGCAGCATCGAATTCCAATCACCGATGTTAATGACCGGTGACAACGGGGTGGGCAAGAGCATATTTGGCAAAATTCTGTCTGGGATTCTCAAACCGGCCAGCGGTGACATGGCCATATCCGCTCCCAATGGGACCGGCCACGCCCGGCTGATATTTCAGGATGCCATTGACCAGCTTTTTGGGAAGTCCATTGATGGGCATCTTGCCTGGGTGTTTCGTTTTGACCGGGAAAAGGGCAAGGCTGCGCAACAGATATACACTGAAATTGACACCAAGATGCGCGATTATTTTAAAGACCGGCCAAAAGAGGCGGAAGCGCTTGGCCCGCAAGCCGAGCACTGCACGTTGCTGCAGGCCAAAATCAGCCTGATTGCCGAACGGCTGGCCACGCGGCCCACGGTGCTGGTGCTGGATGAGCCCGGCTGGGGTCTTTCCGGGCCGATCGCCCGCAAACTGGTTGAAACGGTCTGCCGGGTAGCCGGGGGCCTGCAGGTAGCCATTGTGCTCATTTCCCACCATGCCCGCTGGTGGACGGGGATGGTGCGTTCACGCTGCCACCTTGAAAAACAAGGCCATGACCATGTTATCATCAGGAAGATACCTGAACCCTGCATGAAATTTGATGATACATCAGGAATCAGTGAATGAATACGCACACTGACAACAAACGGACAGTACCCTGGTGGCTGAAACTGGTGTTGCTCCTGATGCTGGGAATGCCGGGGTTCTCGGGGTGGCCCAACGGGTGGATTATCCAAAAACTGCAGGCGACGGACCTGTTCACGCCGGAAATCGCCTATATCGTTGTATGGGTTGCCTATGCCTGCAGTGTCTGGCTGGTGGTGCTTATTTGCGCGGGTAAACAGAAACTGCTGAACTATCTGGGGGCCGCTTTTGTCCTGGCCCTGACCGTGGCCATGCTGGGGGCTATATTACGCGGCCTTTTTCCATTGCTGGCGGCCGGCCTGTCACGGGAAGCGACCAGTTTCAAACTGATCAGGATATTTATCAATATTATCATTTTTCTGCCCTTTTCGGTTCTTTTCATCAACAGTTTTTCCGCCAAGCAACTGATCGACAGGGTGGCGCATTTTGACGGGCGATACCGGACAGTCGGGCTGCACCTGGCGCTGGCCTTCCGGGTCTTCCAGCACACAGGGGAAGTGGTTTTCAACCTGTTTCAGATATGGGCGGAAGAGTATCCTGAAAAGATAGTGCCCCGGAACGAAGGCTCGCGAAAATTTCGCTGGTATGCGCCTGGAAATTTGCTGGTTTGGGGGTGGGGCTGCATTCACGCCTGGATATTTGCTTGCATCATCCATACCTTCGAGCCTATACCTGCAATGGTTGCAGAGGTCGAAAGGATCGACCGGGCGAATAATAGCCACAAAGGCACAAAGAACACAAAGGAGCAAAAGGGTTTGCTTTAGGTGCATAAACACTGAATTGTTTCAAGGGTCGGGGAGTTTTAGCCTAAAACTCTTGTCATTCCCGCGCAGGCGGGAATCCAGAAAGCGGTTAGCTGAATGCCCTGGATCCCCGTCTGCGCGGGGATGACGCTAAAAACACCCCGATGGCTCTATTATTTAAGGTTTTCGAGCATTGCGTATTTATGCAAACAGGGGAGGAGCTGTCATGAGGGAAAAGAAGTGGACATTTGCAACGACCGCCATCGTGGCCGGGTTGATCGCGTTATCAGCCATCGCCACCATGGTCATCCGCATACCCATTCCGGCTACCACGGGGTATTTCAATATTGGCGATGTGTTCGTGGTACTGGCGGGCTTGTGGCTGGGTCCCCTGGCTGGCTTGCTGGTGGGCGGCCTGGGCCCCACCATCGCCGATGCCATTGGATTCCCTGTTTTCATTCCGGCGACCATGGTGACCAAAGGCCTGGAAGGATTTCTGGTGGGCCTCATTGCATCGCAAGCCAAAGGAGCTTCCCTCCACCTGAGGACCATCGCCGCTTTTGTGGGTGGGTTTACGGTGGTGGCCGGCTACTTTATTTTCGAGGCTTATATCTACCCGGCCCTGGGAAAATTCATGCCGGCCTTTGCCATAACCGACATCGGCGCCGCCATTGTCGAAGCATTTCCCAACACAGTTCAGGGGGTTATCGGTGCGGTGGGCGGCCTGGCTCTGTGGAAGGCTTTGTCCGGGTACGACCCGGGCAAGAAGTAATTGGGTCGAGAAATGCCGCAAACCCGTTATTGCCGCGGTTCATGGGTATTGTATCGGCGGCGGGATCGATTTGATGAGCGCATCCGACATCATTGATTCAATTGAAGTATAGCCGGTTTACTTATTCTTTCTGTTTGCACTTTGCCCGGGCTTCAGCCTGTGCGGTTCGGCGTGCCTCCCCCGCTTTTTTTAACTCCTCGCGTTTTTTTTCTGAAACATGCATGAAAGCCGTGCGCCAGGTGGCATCTTCCGACCAGACAAAAGGTGCCTGAACCGTTGTGCGCGGCTGCCAGGCCCCTTGTAGAAGATCCAGAGCCATCTCCAAAATGTCGCGCTGCATTTCTTTATCCCAGGGCTTGCCACAAGGGTTGCCCAGGGGAAAGTCCGTGAAAAGGAAACGCGGGACCCCACACTCTTCCACGATATCCCGGGCAGACCCGATAACCACCGTGGGGATGTTGTTTTCTTCAAGATCCGTAGTGGTCATAAGACCTACCCTGCATTGGGAGAGTGGTTTATCGAGTTTGGTGAAAGGGACCGATGCATGCGATCTCCATTTATACGGTTGGGTGTACCCATACGCGGCATAGTATTCCCTGGAAAGATCGATATAACTTAAAAAAGAGCGATAAGCAGACCGTTTTTTCATATCTGTCATGAGGTGGTTTCCTGTTATTGGTTCTGTTTCAAGGTTTTGGTTCCATATGGGCAGACCGCCGAGCAGATCCCGCAGTTGTGCCCCTTGTGATACATGAAATAGTGTTTCTTTTTCCATTGGTCGCATCGCCGGACATCCAGGATCTCTTTCCTTGGGCCCCCGAAAACTTCCCGTTGAACGACGACGTCGCACTTCATCAAATTTCATGCAAGATTAGCCTTTGAATGTGCTGGGACCCAAATCGCCAAAGGGTTCATCGCGTTCGCGCACGGCTTCCTTGAAGCCCACGTCGGCGGCACGTTGCTGAAAAGTGTAGCCTTCCTTAGTGTGGCGGGTGATACCGTCAAACACGGTGCCCATGATCTGGGTGGGCTTAAGTCCGGCGGCATGCACGGTCTGGTTGATTAAAAGCTTCATCATCACCAACTGATTGATGGGCATGCGGGCAATTCGGCTCAGCAGTATTTCAAAGCGCTCATCCAGCATTTCCATCGGTGCACATTCGATGGCCAGACCCCATTCAACCGCCTCCTTCCCACTCAGGCAGTCGCCGGTGAACAACAGGCGCTTGGCCTTCTCGATGCCGATGCGATACGCCCAGATGGATGTGGTGGGCGATCCCCACACCCGGGCAGGCGGGTAGCCGATCTTGGCATCTTCAGCAATCACCAGAAGATCACTGCACAGGGCCATGTCCGTGCCCCCAGCCACGCAGAAACCGTGCACCTTGCAGACCACCGGCTTATCAGCATTGAACAGGCTCATGAAGCCCCGTACATTGCGGTTCATCATCTGATAATCCAGCATGGAATCCCAGGTTTCAGCTGGACTGTGATTCCGGGCAATGATCGCAGGGTCGATGGCCGATCCCTTGAGGGCTTTTCCGTCACCGAATTGAGCCTGGCCCATTCCCTCGGCACTGTCAACCAGGTCGTATCCGCCGCAGAAGCCCTTGCCGTTTCCGGATAGAGCGATGACGTGCACGGACGGATCCAGGTCGGCTTTTTCCACGCACGTTTTCAGCTCCATGGGCATATCCAGGGTAATACCATTGCCCCTTTCCGGGCGGTTCAGGGTGATTCTGGCAATGGGTCCGTCAACGTCGTATGTCATGGTATTCATGCTTTCTCCTTATTATTCGCACCAGTATTCCGGTCTGTTCATGGTGTCTGCACAGATCACTTTTCCGCTGAAGCGGTTGATGATATCCGGTTCTAGCGCTTGGACCATCCAGGCGTCCGCGTTTTTTTCAGGGATGGGATAGGTCGCCTCGAACCCCATCACGCCTGCCGGTTGGAACCCGAAACGCGGATAGTAAGCGATGTGGCCCAGCACAAATACCAGATCGACTCCGGCATCAAACAGCACCTGCAACCCCTTTTGGATAAGTGCGCTGCCGATACCCTGTCGTTGAAACTCCGGAACTACGGCCATCGGCGCCAGAAGGTAAACCGATAAAGGCGCTTCCGGTTCGAGGCGTGCCCGGGTGAACAAGATGTGCCCCGCGGCCGTTTCATTTTCAAATGCCAGCAGGGAAACGGTCGGCATGGCACTTTCGTCTTTGAGAAGTCCCCTGACGAGTACGGCTTCTTCTTCGGAACCGAACGCTGATCGTTCAACCATAAGAACCGTGTCCAACTCAGAATCTTTAGCTTTGCGAATGATCATGTTTCGATGTGCGCAGACTGGCATGAAAATTTATCGTCCTTTGAACACTGGCTTGCGTTTTTCCATGGCGGCCATAAGGGCTTCCATGCCGTCCTCACAAATCAATATGGACGCATTTTTCTGGGCCACGTATCTCAGCCCGGCTTCCACACCGTGGTCGCTGGAAAAGCGCATGGTGTCTTTGACACCCTGGACCGCCAGGGGCGAGTTGTCCGCAATTTCCGTGGCAATCTCGTCGGCTTTGGCGTAGAGTGCATCCCGGTCTTCACACAGGTGGGTGATAAATCCGATGTTGAGCGCTTCTTCTCCGGAAAAGTTTCTGCCGGTCAGGGACAATTCGCGGGCCCAGGGCTCGCCCACAATTTTCGGCAGGCGCTGAAGGGTTCCCAAATCGGCAACCAGGGCCAGTTTGGTTTCGCGTACGGAAAACAAGGCATCCTTCGAGGCCAGGCGGATATCGCAGGCGCAAGCCAGGTCCACCCCCCCGCCCACACAGTGGCTATGAATGGCCGCAATCACCGGCTTGGTGCATGTTTCGACAACATTGGTGCTGGTCTGGCCGTAGAGAATGGTCCTTCTGAGGATTTCCCGGTAATCGGCGCTTTTCTTTTCAATAAGTCCGGCCAGGTCGGCAAGCTCCATACCTGCACAGAAACTCTGGCCTTCGCCTTTGATGACGATAACCCTGACGTCCGTGTCATTTTCGAACGCATGAATATTTTCGATCAACTTTTCCAGCATTTCAAAGCTCATGGCATTGCGTTTTTCAGGGCGGTTCAAGGTCATCTGGGCAATGTGGTTCTGGACATCAACGGTCAAAGGGCTGGCTTGGGTCATGGTTTCCTCCGGTAGTATCGGGTAGTTTCTAACCAAGCTGGCACTGTATACGATTACGGGTTCAAAAACAACCGAGGCCAGAGCCCCAGAGGGCGGAGCCACAGAAGACGAAGGACAGAGCTCCAGAGCTTCAGAACCCCGGAGCCCCAGAAGGTGGAGGACGGAGAGCCTGGCAGAAGCCGGAACGTCCAACCTCGAACATTGAACACTGACGTCGAACGGTTTGCTCTTGGCTGATGGTCCAAAAAGGCTGAACGCTTTGAGCTGACAAGCCACATTCGACGTTGGATGTTGGACGTTGGCTGTTCGATGTTCATTTTTGGAAGAACAAATATGGAAGACAGGTTGATAATAGTCTGAAAACAGTGACAACTTTGAATCAGGACTTGACCTATAGAATGAATATGGTTACCTGCAGGGTCGGGGGTTTTGTAGGATCGAAGGCTGCCAGTTGTTTGTTTCAGCTTAGCCTGGATTGATGTAGAAAAAATCATAGCGTATCTTATGACCGTTTGCTACAATCCTGGTATGGAAACAGAGGCAACCATTCATATTCGGCCATACCAGGATCATGACCGGGAAGCGGTTGTCGACCTGTGGGAAAGAGGCTGGACAGGAGCGAAGCATGTTGATCGAAACAAACGGGGTTAAGATTCATTGTGAACTAAGCGGCAAGCCGGATGCGCCGGTGGTGGTGTTGAGCCATTCCCTCGGTTCGAGCATGGTGATGTGGGAACCGCAGCTCGAGGTGCTGGAGCCCTTTTTTCAAGTGCTGCGCTACGACATGCGCGGCCATGGCCACAGCCAGGTTGTCAAAGGTGCCTATTCCCTCGAGTTGTTGGGCGACGATGTGATCGGGTTGATGGATGTGCTGGAAATCGAGAACGCGCACTTTGTGGGGTTGTCCATCGGCGGAATGATCGGGCAGGGGTTGGGGCTGAGCCATGCCCAAAGATTGCTGAGCCTGACCCTGTGCGACACCGCACCCATATTGCCCGAAGAAGCCAAACCCCTGTTTCGGGAGCGCATGGAGATGGCTCAATCGCAGGGTATGGCTTCCCTGGTGGAGGGAACCATGGCCCGGTGGTTTACCCCGTCCTTTCTGGAGAAAGCCCCCCCGATGGTGGGTCAGATTCGGGCGCAGATCCAGGCCACGCCAGTGGAAGGATTTATCGGTTGCAGTCATGCAATTATGAATCTCGATTACCTTGACCGGTTGTCAGCCATAGCGCTGGATACCCTTATCATCGTGGGTGAGGATGACCCCGGCACCCCGGTTTCGGCGGCTGAAGCCATCCATGCCGAAATCCTAAATTCCAAGCTCACGGTCCTGCCATCTTCCATGCATCTGTGCAACATCGAGCAGGCTGAAAGGTTTAACCAGGCCCTATTGGCTTTTCTGAAAAACAAATGATCA
>JAOZRT010000023.1:0-17687 GCA_029940035.1 Desulfobacterales bacterium | reverse complement strand
AACCAATTGCTGCCGGTAAAAGCAGTTTTGACCTGATCGATTTTGCCAAGCTGGTGGATGTGCTGGACATAGAAAAAGGCATCACCTTTCTGGACGTGGCTTGTGGCGCAGGGGCCTATACGCTTGCGCTGGCCGACCATGTGGGCCCCAACGGCACGCTGTATGCGCTGGATCTCTGGACGGAAGGGATCGAAATGGTCAGTATCGAAGTCAAGCAAAGGGAGATCAACACAATTCATGCCCATGAGGCTGATGTCAGCCGGCGCATGCCCCTGGAAACCGGCACGGTGGACCTCTGCCTCATGGCAACCGTGCTGCACGATCTCATCGAAGATCACACCGACCAGGGCACCTTGCAAGAGGTGGCGCGGGTGTTGAAGCCGGGCGGTAAACTGGCGGTTATTGAATTCAAGAAGATAGACGGACCGCCGGGCCCGCCCATGGGGATCAGGCTCTCCCCCGAGGAAGCAGAAGCGCACCTGAACCCCTATGCTTTCGAAAAGAGGGTGACCCATGATTATGGGCATCCTGCCTATGCGAACACCCCGACATGCCATGTTTTTGCATGATAAGGTGGGTGGTATAGCTGTGCCAAAGGCCTTGAGGGATCGCATGCACCAAGCGCCGAATCCAAGCGCCGAGGGCGCAGCCAATGCAAAAAGGATGGTTGCCCTGGCCAGGGATCGTTTTGCCGGTGTGTGCATTATGCCGCCGTTTGATCATTATGAGGTGCTGGCCGACAAATTATAGTAAGTTTGGAATAATAAAGTATTCAAGACAGGAAGGAATATGAAAAACCGAATAAATGCAATGGTTTTGGGTTCGTTTGTGGCTGATGCCCTGTCCCTGGGTGTCCACTGGGTGTACAATACCAACGTCATCGACAGGAAGTTCGGACGGGTGGATCGTTACCACGACCCTCTGACGTCTTTCCATAAAGGCAAGAAAGCCGGTGAGCAGACCCACTACGGGGACCAGATGCTGGTGCTGATGGAATCCGTGGAAGCAGATTCCGGGTTTGACCTGAACCATTTTGCTGAGCGCTGGCGCCGATTTTTTGAGACCTACACGGGTTATTTTGACCATGCTACCAAGGACACCCTTCAACACCTTGCCGAAGGCCGGGATGCGCACACCTGCGGTTCTGATTCGGATGATCTGGCCGGGGCCTCCAGAATTGCACCCCTATGCTGGGTATATGCTGGAGATAAGGAACACCTGATTCAGGCTGTCGGGCAGCAGACCGCCTTTACCCATAATAATAGCCTGGTGCTCGAGGCAGCTGAAATATTTGCCAGAACAACTGCCGGTGTTCTGGGCGGAGCAGCCCCTCTTGAAGCGCTAGACGAGGTGGTCGGCCGCCATTTTAAAGGGTCCGCGGTTGCATCGCTTGTGGAGGACGGACTGGACAGTGCAGAAATCGATACCCGCCAGGCTGTTGCCGACTTCGGCCAGGCCTGCAGTGTCGAAGCGGCATTACCGGGTGTGATACACCTCCTCGCCCGATATGAAAATGATTTTGAAGCCGCCCTGGTGGAAAATGTCATGGCCGGCGGCGATTCATCTGCGCGCGGTATGCCGGTCGCCATGATTCTGGGGGCACACCTCGGCCTGGAAGCCATACCCGGCCTATGGCTTGACGGTTTGGCAGTGCACGAACGTGTTGAACAGTTTCTTAGAAGCAGATGACATATAATTTTGACCCGGAGCGCTGGTATGACAATGAACGGGCTTTTCTCGACCATCAATATCGGTCCAGGAAGATTTCCGCAGCAACGTATCGTGCGGCCCTGAAAACCCTGGAGAAAAAGCTGGGCGAGATGTGGGCGCGTTTGGATGGATCGTATCAAATGCCAGAGGATCTGTGAAAATGAAAGAAAATGATACGCAGAAAAGTCCATGGATGCGGGGGCCCCTTGCCGCTCTGAACGATGTAGAGGGAAAGCATGTCCCTTCCGGGATCGCGCCGGTTGTGGACGCCCACGTGCACGTATTTCCGGACCCGATTTTCAAGGCGGTGTGGGGGTGGTTCGAGGAATATGGCTGGTCCATCCGTTACCCGCTGATGTCCCAAGACCTGATTCGATTCCTGCTCGCCCATGGCATCTCCCATGTGGTGGCTCTGCAGTACGCGCACAAGCCGGGGATTGCCCAGGACTTGAATGAATACATGGCCGGCTTGTGCCGGCGCTTTCCCGGCAAGGTGACTGGAATGGCCACCCTCTTTCCAGGTGAACCGGATGCAGAGGCTGTTCTAAAGGAGGCGTTCGCCATGGGCCTTTCCGGCGTCAAGCTTCACACCCATGTCCAATGCTTTGATATGCAGAGCGACGCAATGGACCAGGTGTGCGCCATCTGTGAGCAGGAAGGGAAACCCCTGGTCGTGCATGCCGGTCAGGAACCCAAAAGCCCGGCCTATAAATGCGATCCCTACCTCCTGTGCAGTGCCGACAAAACAGAGCGCCTGTTGAAGCAATATCCGGGTCTGAAAATGTGTGTGCCGCACCTGGGTATGGGGGAATTTATTGCCTACCGTCGGCTGATAGAAACGTATGACACGCTTTGGCTCGACACGACCATGGCGATTACCGATTTTTTCCCCTTGGAGGATGACATCCGTCTGAATGAAATGCGCACGGACCGTATCATGTACGGCACGGATTTTCCCAATATCCCCTATGCCTGGGACCGGGAGCTGAAAAAGCTCATGGAGCACCCCCTGACACCTGAAGCCCAGTCCAATATCCTGGGGGAGAATGCTGTGGCATTTTTTAACATAACCTGATCAGGGCTTATGCCGGTTGTCATCAATTTCTGCGGTGCCGGCGCTTTGGTGATTTGGATGCTGGTTTCGTCCTTCAGATACCTGTCCGCGGTTATGTTACATTGTGGACGATTGCGATTGCGGTGTTGGCCATAGGTTTTGTGGAGCTTTATCATATGGTTTCAAACCCGGCTAAAAATAGGAGGCCTTCGTGTTTATCAAAATTCTGGCTGCAGGCGGTACCATTGACAAGGTGTACTTCGATGCCAAGAGTGACTACCAGGTGGGGCCGCCCAACATTATGACCGTATTGGATGGCTTGAATCTGGGGTTCGAGTATGCCATCGAATCCGTACTGCGCAAGGACAGCCTGGATTTGACGGCGAAGGACCGGGAACGCATCCACACAGCCGTCGCCCGGGATAAAGCCGATAAAATCATCATTACGCATGGCACGGATACCATGGTGGAGACCGCCGGAGAGCTTGCGGATATCAAGCATAAAACTGTCGTGCTCACGGGCGCGCTTGAGCCGGCACTGTTCAAAACCAGCGATGCCGTGTTTAACATCGGGTGTGCCGTTGCCGCAGTGCAGGTGTTAACGCCAGGGGTCTACGTTGCTATGAACGGACGGATTTTTCCCCATGACCGGGTGCGAAAAAATGTGCAATTGGGCCGCTTCGAGGAGATCCATTGAAAAAGCAGGTGATGAGCCGCCACGACCAGGTATACGAACTGGTTCGCCTGATACCCTCCGGCCGGGTGGCAACCTACGGCCAGATTGCCAGCTACATCGATCGCTGTACACCCAGAATGGTGGGGTATGCCATGGCAGCGACACCGCCGGGGCGGGACATCCCCTGGCACAGGGTCATCAACAGCCAGGGCAGAATCAGCATCCGCGCCAACGGTGAGAGGGACATGCTGCAGCGGGTCCTTTTGGAAGAAGAGGGCGTATTCTTTAATAAACCCGGGAAGGTGGATCTAAATGCAGTGGGTTGGAAAGGGCCGTGAATGATACCGACCAGAATCAAATCGTTTTTTATTCGCAAAGCAGAATCCGGGGCAATGGCCTGAGCAAATGCATGCTCTCCTACCTGGGGCACCTTGCCCAAGAGAGAGGCTGCGGTCGACTGGAGTGGTGGGTGCTGGACTGGAACACGCCGGCCATCGACTTTTACACGTTCATGGAGGCGGTCCCCATGGATGAATGGACTGTGTTCCGCATAACCGGCAAATCCCTGGAAAAACTAAGCCATGAATTCACAAGCCCGGATTGATTGCAAGGCAGAGCCCAACTGCTGGCGATCCCCTATACCACTTTGCCGTCTTTTTCAACTTCCTGCTTGTACTGACGGTGGTACTTGAAGACCTTGTGAATGTAGGTTTGGGTCTGTCTGAAGGGGGGCACACCGCCGTATTTCCGCACATATCGGCTGCCGGCATTGTAAGCTGCAAGGGCATGTTCGACATTGCCATCAAAGCGATCCAGCAGCTTTTTAAAGTACATGACCCCGCCGTTGATGTTGTCTTCCGGGTCAAAGCTATTTTCCACACCGAGTGATTTGGCAGTTACCGGCATCAGCTGCATCAGCCCCCTTGCACCGCGTTTTGACACGGCATTGGGATTGTATCTGGATTCAGCCATGATGATGGCTTTGATCAGGTACGGGTCCACCTGGTGGGTGGTTGCCGCCTGGTTGATGATCTGCTCAAAGGGACCGTGCGGGCCCTCTTTCTTTTGGGCAACAGCCTGGGCGGCCGAAATCTGTCTGGTTTGTACGTTTGCCCGAACAGCGGCCACCGGCGGACCGGAGAGGTTTTTGGATGAAATGTTTGATGTTATTTCAGACAGATAAGTAATAAAACGGGCCGATTCCAATGTGTATGTTTGCTGGCTATGGATGGAAGCCGGTATGCCGACGGCACCCACAACCAGCGCAACAACCAGGAGATTATGTATAAATATTATTTTCCGCATATTTTTGATTGACCTTTTATAATATTTCAGTGGATACAATACCTCTGTGTCCAATAAAAGACTGCAATTATGGTGCCAGTAGGGGGATATAGAATATAAAATCAATTGTTATAGTACGTTACACCATATTTCTATTTGGTGACCACCTGCTTGCACGTAGCTTAATAGTGTGTAAAAGATTTCACTTCGGAAGATTATTTCATATATATAAATAATCAGTTAACTGTGTCTGTCAAATAGCTACAACACTACATATTGTATACAATTTTCTAATTGGATTAAAAAACAGTTGGTTGTCTTTGTAATGCTGTTGCGGAACATTAACAGGTGTATTGTCCCGGAAATATGCCGTTCAAGGAGATAATACCACGGGAAAGGAGATGCTCACATGTCGAAATTTGTATTTGTTCTAACACGCGGTCTGGAAGATCCTACCCGGGTGACCCGGACCTTCCAGCTGGCCAAGGCAGCCCATGAAAATGGCCACGAGGTCAGTCTTTTTCTCACTGACGATGGGGTGGTTTTGGCAAAAGAGGGCATGGCCGACAATTTATGTGCAAGCTTGATGAGTTGAAAGGAAAAAATGGAAGAAAAAAGCTATCTTGTAATCGTGCAGTGCGATATCGTCATGGAGCGGTGTTCCGGTTTTCTTTGTGAGCATGCCTTTAACACGCGAACCGGGGCATTTTCAGACTACTCTTCGAAGAAGCCATACCGGACCATTTACATGACCTGCGGCGGGTGTTGCGGTCGGGCCGTGCACCGTAAACTCAATGACCTGATCCGTATGATCAAGAAAGTGGAAAAGGTCAAAAAAGACCAGATCGTCGTCCATTTGGCATCATGCATTACCCGGGATAATTATCACGCATCGCCGTGCCCCCATCTGGAGTACCTGAAAGGATTGATCGAGGGTAAGCTGTCTTTGGATCTCAAGGAAGATACCTATATCAGCAAGAAATCGACCAAACTGCGGGAAAAGGGCATCTATAGGAAATAGAACCAACGCAGAGATTGGGCCAAAAGATATTTTTTAGTTGGCTTCAGTAGCCGAAGCGTTCTAATGCCCTGGTATCCCTGCTCCAGTTTTTCTGAACCCGTACAAAAAGCTTCAAGAACACCTTGGCACCGACCAGACGTTCGATTTCCTTTCGGGCGTCTTCGCCGATCTGTTTGAGTTTACTGCCTTTTTTACCGATAAGAATCCCTTTTTGGGAATCGCGTTCCACATGAATGGTGGCATCGATGGCGATTAGCGCCCCTCCCTTTTTTTCGACAAAACGATCCACGGTAACCGCCACCGCATAGGGTATTTCCTGACCGGTTAACCGGAAGGCTTTTTCCCGGATCATTTCAGCGGCGATAAACCGTTCCGGCATATCAGTCAGGGAATCTTCGGGAAACAGGGGCGGTCCCCCGGGCAGCGCCTCCTCCATGGTTGTCACCAGTGTGTCCACCTGCGTTCCCTGCCGGGCGGAGATGGGGATGACTGCTTCAAAAGGATGCGTGTGATGCCACGTTTCCATCTGTGAAAGCAGGGCCGGCTTTTTTACGAGGTCTATTTTATTGAGGGCCAGCACTGCTTTGGTCTGCGTATTTTGAAGAGCTTTTATCAGCATTTTTTCCGATTCAGGGTCTGGTGCGGACGCATCCGCCACCAGCAGGATCAGGTCCACATCCGCAAGCGTTCCCAGGGCCACATCGACGATACGGACATTCAAGGGTTGTTTGGACTTGTGCACACCGGGTGTGTCCACGAAAACTAACTGGGCGGATTCACGGTGCAGGATGCCGAGAATTCGGTTGCGGGTGGTCTGGGGTTTTTTTGATGTAATGGAAATTTTTTGGCCCAGAAACCGGTTTAGCAGGGTTGATTTACCCACATTGGGCGCTCCCAGAATGGCCACGAACCCTGATTTGAAATGGTCGTTATGCATGAGTGTCTTCCAAGGCAATTTCTTCAATCGCTTGCCAGATATCGGTTTTTCCTTTATTGGTTTTTGCCGAAAAAAGGAGCAGGTCTTCTCTGTTTCTGTCTACGGCCCCGGCTATCATCGTCCGCTGTTTGTTTTGACGGGTTTTGGACAGTTTGTCAATTTTGGTCAGGACCAGGAGACAGGTGAGGCCCTCCCGGGCTAGCCAGTCGATGAAGTTGAGTTCCTCCTCACCGGGGGAACGGCGGATGTCCATGATCAGGATCACGCCCTTCAACGATTTCCGCGAAGAGAGGTAGGTCTCGATCATCGGGCCCCATTTCTTTTTTACGGCAGCCGGTACCTTGGCATAACCATATCCCGGTAGATCCACAAAGGAAAGCAAGCCGTTGATCAGGAAAAAATTAATCAGCTGCGTTCGGCCGGGTGTCCGACTGGTTTTTACCAGGCGACGGCGATTGACCACAACGTTGATCAATGACGATTTGCCGACATTGGACCGCCCTGCAAAAGCGATTTCAGGGAAATCCGGCAGCGGGTACTGGGACGGCTTCACCGCGCTGGTAATGAATTCTGCAGATTTGACGATGAATGGCTTAATATCCGTAGCTCGCCTGGCAACCATTTATACCACCTTGTTCAGCGGGTATTCGATAATGCCTTCAGCCCCCGCCTTCAGGAGATCCGGAATCAGGTTCCGGACCACATTGGTATTGACCACTGTTTCCACGGAAAACCAGGTGGACTTGTACAGGGACGCGATAGTGGGGGCATTCAGACTGGGCAACAGGGAAACAATTTTTCCCAGGCAGGTTTCCGGGACGTTCATTTTCAGCCCCACCAGTTTTTCACCCAGCAGGGCTCCTTTGAGCAGCAGGGCTATCTGTTCGATCTTGATTCTTTTTTCGGGGTCTTTCCAGGCTGCGTGGTTGGCAATAAGCTGGGTATTGGTCTGCATGAGATCGTGGATGATGCGCAATCCATGGGCTTTGATGGTGCTGCCGGTTTCGGTTACTTCCACGATGGCATCAGCCAGGCCGGAAACAACTTTTGCTTCGGTGGCGCCCCATGAAAACTCGACATCGACATCGATGCCTTTGTTTTCAAAATAACGGCGGGTATAATTGACCAACTCCGTGGCGATCTTTTTACCGTTCAAGTCTTCAAGGGACATTATGTCGGACTGATAGGGCACGGCCAACACCCATCTGGCCGGCCGTGAGCTCACTTTTGAGTAAACAAGGTCGGTGACCACGTGAACATCGGACCTGTATTCAGCAATCCAGTCTTTGCCGGTCAGGCCGGCCTCCAGCGTTCCATTTTCCACATAACGGGACATTTCCTGGGCCCTGCATATGGCGCAGGAGATGGTGTCATCGTCAATTTCGGGAAAATAGCTCCGGCCGTTCACATTTATTTTCCAACCCGATCGCTTGAACAGGGCGATGGTTGCGCTTTGCAGGCTGCCTTTAGGCACGCCTAGTTTCAACTGTGCTTTCATTACTTGTAAACCTCCTTGGGGTCGAACAAGGGCCGGCCGATTATTTTAACGGAACCGTTTTCCACCCGTTTGAAAAAACAGCTTTTATGACCGGTATGGCAGGCGGCCCCGCCCACCTGTTCGACTTTCAACAGAATGGTGTCGCTGTCACAATCGATACGGACTTCCTTAACTATCTGTACATTTCCGGATGTCAGCCCTTTCACCCATAGTTCTTGCCGGCTACGGCTGAAATACGTGGCCTTGCCGGTTGCAAGGGTGGCTTCCCAGGCCTCTTGGTTCATGTAGGCCAGCATCAGAACGTCACCGGTTTCGGCTTCCTGGGCGATGGCGGGGAGCAATCCGCCGGTTTTGGAAAAATCAAGATCGATCATGGCGCTTAACCTGTTGCCTCTTTGTCGTTTGTGGTTGTCCTGGTTTCAGCCAGGGTTATTGAGAACTAGATTAAATAACCACAGGATCTTACCAAGTCAATTTATTTTTTGAGCTTGTTTAAAACAGATTGTTATTGTAAAAATACCTTTTGTGATTTTTGGGTGCCTGAATCGCTTTTTGTGCCCCATGTGAGGAACCTTTTTACAAGACAAGGAACCATGTCCGAGAATACAGCTGAAAAAAAAGACCGCAAAAGTTCAGGAAAAAACCCGAGAAGCCTATTATTCAGAATTTTCCGCTGGCTCATGATCATGTTTCTGCTGATGCTTCTGGTCGTGGCAGGAACGGGCTACGCAATCTACCACTATCTGGGCGATGACCTTCCCAGGATAGAATCCCTGGCTGAATACCGCCCGCCGGTCATTACAGCGGTCTATTCGGATGACAACCGCAAAATAGGGGAGTTTTACAAGGAACGCAGAATTGTCGTACCCCTGTCCGATATTCAGCGTCCCCTGATGGAGGCCTTTATCGCTGCCGAGGATGCCCGGTTTTATAAGCACAAGGGCATTGATTTTGTCAGCATTGTCAGGGCCTTTTTCAAAAACTTGGAAGCCGGGGCCATTGTTCAGGGCGGCAGTACCATCACCCAGCAGGTGACAAAATCGTTTCTGCTGACGCCCGAAAGAAGCTACCGGCGAAAAATCAAAGAGGCGATTTTGGCCTATCGCATCGACAAAACCTTCACCAAGGCTGAAATCCTCTATCTGTATTTGAATCAGATTTACCTCGGTCACGGGGCTTACGGTGTGGAAGCTGCTGCGGAAAATTATTTTGGAAAGTCTTCTAAGGACCTCAACCTGGCCGAATGTGCAATTCTGGCCGGCCTGCCGCAGGCACCTAGCCGCTATTCACCGTTTCATTACCCGGAGAGGGCTAAGCAGCGGCAGATATACGTGCTGAATCGAATGGTTGCCGAAGGATTCATTACCAACGTGCAGGCAACCGAAGCCATCAACACCGAACTGGACATCAAGCCCAGGCGCAACTGGTATATAGAAAAGGTGCCCATCTATACCGAAAACGTCCGACGGTATATCGAAAAAAAATATGGCCCGGAGATGCTGTACAAGGAAGGGCTCCAGGTCTACACGGCAGTTAATATCGAAAAGCAGAAGGTGGCGCGGGTCGAGGTGGAGAAAGGCGTGCGTGCCCTGGACCATCGCCAGGGCTATAGAGGTTCTCGCAAGCGGTTGAAGAAAGAGGAAGTCGAGGATTTTTCCAAGGAGATTGAAGAAAAAGCCGTGGAAGAGCCCCTTGAGGCGAATGCTGTTTCGGAAGGGGTCGTCATCAAAGTGGATGACAAAAAGGGCGAGGTCTTGGTGCGTATGGGTAAGGAGCAGGGAGTGATAAACATCGACACCATGCGCTGGGCCCGCAAGCCCAACCCCGATGTCCCCTTCTACAGCGTAAAAGTCAAGCGCCCGGGCCAGGTGCTGAAAACCCGGGATGTGATTCAGGTCAAGGCCGTTGCCAAGAATGAGGAAACCGGCTTGTGGGAGCTGTTGCTGGAACAGACACCCATTGCGGAAGCGGCGCTTCTCTGCCTTGCAGGGGAAACCGGCCATGTTAAGGTCATGGTCGGGGGGCGGGACTTCATGGAAAGCCAGTTCAACCGGGCCGTACAGTCCCGCCGGCAACCCGGGTCGGCCTATAAACCCGTCATATATGCCGCAGCCCTGGACAAGGGCTACACAGCAGCAACCATGATTATCGACTCGCCCATTGTATTCAAGGATGAGCAGATGGATTTTACCTGGAAACCAAAGAATTACGGCAAGAAGTTTTACGGCCCCACCCTCCTGCGCCAAGCACTCGCCAAATCGAGAAACGTAGTTACCATCAAGATCCTGCAGGATATCGGTGTGGATTACTGCATCGAATATGCACGGCGGCTGGGCATTACATCAAAGATAAACAGAGACCTTTCCATCGGCCTGGGGTCGTCGGGGGTGTCCTTGCTTGAAATGGTCAATGCATATTCCGTGTTCGCCAACAAGGGGTATTTGGTGCAGCCGGTTTTTATTACCAAAATTGTCGACCGTGACGGCAATATATTGGAGGAGGCCGCCACAGTAAGGGAGAAAGTCCTGGACAAGCGAACAGCCTACATCATGACCAACCTCCTCGAAGGTGTCGTGCAGAACGGCACGGGGCGCCGGGTCAAGGCGCTCAAAAGACCGGTGGCCGGCAAAACAGGAACCTCCAACGACCTTTACGATGCCTGGTTCATTGGATACACCCCCCGCTTCATTACCGGCGTATGGGTCGGTTTTGATGACGAGGCCTCTTTGGGAAAGGCCGAACAAGGTGCCAGGACGGCCAGTCCCATATGGCTCGGCTTCATGAAAAATATCCTGAAGGACAAGCCGGTCAAGGTTTTCAAGGTGCCTGAAGGGGTCGTGTTCGCCAAGATAGATGCCGAGACCGGTCTTTTGCCCATCCCCGAATCCAAAAAGACGATATTCGAGTGTTTTAAAGAGGGTACTGTACCTACCGAGTACACGAAGAAGCCCGACACGGTCACGGAAGCATCCGATTTCTACAAGCTGGACATGTAACAACAAATGGTGCCCATTTGTTGTGTATTACGGAATTGACTGTTTGACTCTAAGACTCCTTCAGCGCTAATAATGAAGCATGCGCCTCCGGTTGATCATACTCGTCCTTTCCCTGCTGGCCTTTCTATCGGCCTCCACAGGCGGTTACCTTTATTACTCGTCCCTGCGGCGGGCGGCCATCAAAGAGGCTGAACGGCAGGCCAACACCCACATTGAACTCATCAAGAAGAACCTCTCCTCCTACCTTTCGGAGAACACCAAACCGGTCAAGGCTCTGGCTAGTATGAATGAAATGCTGGAAATGCTCGTCCGTCCGAGAAGGGAGGCACTGAACCGGGCCAACGCGGTGCTGGATCTTTTCAAGGCCTCTCTGGAGGTAGATGTGTGCTATTTGATGAACCATGCCGGCACCACCGTGGCCTCCTCGAACCGCAATGCGCCGGACAGTTTTGTGGGCAAAAATTTTGCCTTCAGGCCCTATTTTCAACAGGCCATTCACAGCGCCCCGTCAACGTACCTGGCCCTGGGGATAACTTCCCACAAAAGGGGGGTTTATTTCAGTTTCCCGGTGTTTGAGACGGGCGAGGATCTTCCCATCGGCCTCGTGGTGATCAAAGCGTCCATTGACCAGATCGATAAAAAATTGAGCCTTTCAGGAGATGAGATGATCCTGGTGACGGGCCCTCTTGGGGTTATTTTTATCACCAACAAGAGCGAGTGGCTGTTTCACACGCTCCATGAGCTGTCCCCGGAGGAGGCTGCAAGGGTTGCCCTTACCCGACAGTTTGGCGAGGGCCCCTGGCCCTGGACCGGCCTGCGCTTTCAAAGCGACACCTCGGCCAGCGATGGTGATGGGAACCGCTATATTATCCACGGCGCAGAGATCGACAATTACCAGGGGTGGCGTTTTTTTCACCTTAGAAACGAGCGGGCTATTGCGGAAATGGTGTCGGCGCCGTTTACCCAGGCGGCGGGGCCGGCCGTGCTGGCATTGTGCATCCTGATCGGGATATCGGTCTTTGTTCTCTATCGGAAGGCGTCAGGGGAGATCCTGCAGAGGAAGGCGGCCGAGAAAGCGCTGCGGGACAGTGAAGAGCGTTACCGCACCCTTTATCACCACACACCGGCCATGCTTCATTCCATAGACCGGGAAGGGCGACTGGTCAGTGTCAGCGATTATTGGTCCGAGGTGATGGGGTTTTCCAAAAATGAGGTCATCGGAAAGCCTTTGGTGGACTTTTTAACGCCGGAAAGCCGGGAGTACGCCGAGCAGGTGGTTTTGCCCCAATTTTTTAAAAGCGGTTTCTGTAAAGATATTCCCTACCGTTTCATCAAGAAAAACGGGGAGATCGTCGATATTGTCCTGTCGGCCATCAGTGACCGCAATACAGAGGGGCGGGCTGAACGGTCCCTGGCGGTTTCTTTTGACGTCACCGACATCAAGGAATTGAAAAAGGCCCAGAATCAACTGCGACGCTTATCAGCCAGCATCATGGCCAATCAGGAAAAGGAGCGCTCCTATCTTGCCCGGGAGCTGCACGATGAACTCGGTCAGGTGCTGACGGCGCTTAGAATGGACGCCGTCTGGTTTCAGGAGCGCATACAAGGGTCAAGCGGTGATGGCGCCGAACGCGCGCTGGCCATGTGCAATCTGATCGATAAAACCATTGAAGAGGTCCGGCTGATGGCTATCCGGCTGCGGCCAGGTGTGCTCGACCATCTGGGCCTGGTGGCTGCGCTGGAGTGGTACACGGCCGATTTTGAACGGCGTACCGATGTTTCCTGTGTTTTTGAGCACAGGCGTGTGCCGGATACGGACGAAGCCGTGGCAACAGCAGCGTATAGAGTCACCCAGGAAGCGTTGACCAATGTGGCGCGCCACGCGGCAGCCAGGCACGTGACTGTCAACCTTCAAGGGGATGAGGATCTGCTGTATTTAACCATCACCGATGACGGCACCGGGTTCGACATGGCGACATTGGAAGATTCCGAAGGTCTGGGGGTCGCCGGCATGCGCGAGAGAGCCGCCCTTCTGGGGGGGGGGCTGGACATGGATGCGTCCCCGGGAAAGGGGACAACCGTCTATTTCAGGGTTCCCTTGAACACTAAAACAAGGACTTAAGCTGAGCGATTGTCGAGCTTTTAATTTGAAACGCTCGGTTTAAGGAGGAGTAGGTTGGATGATAAACGTCCTGTTGGCCGATGATCACAGTATTGTAAGAGCGGGATTATGCCGGATCGTCGAAGAGAGCGGCGACATGGCGGTGGTGGCCGAAGCGTCGGACGGCAGAGAGGCGATCCGGCTGGTGAGGAAACACAGGCCCGACGTCGCCGTCATCGATATCAGTATGCCCGAAATCGGCGGGCTGGAGGTCCTCCATCGGTTGAGGCCCGAGTTTCCCGAACTTCCCATTCTTGTGCTTACCATGCATGAGGAGCAGCAATATGCCGTCAGGGTCATCGAGGCCGGAGCCATGGGATATATTACCAAAAAATCAGCCCCGGAACAACTGGTCACGGCCATCCGCAAAGTGCACGGCGGCATGCGGTTTTTAACCGAGGAGGCAGCCGAATACCTGGCCCTGCACGTGGCCAAGGGGCAGACCGGAAAGTCACCTTTGGATCTTCTGTCGGCCAGGGAGCTGCAGGTGCTGCGCCGGCTGGCACTCGGGCACACCAACCGTGAAATTGCCCAGGCGTATAACATCAGTATCAAGACCGTGGATACCTATCGGCTGCGTCTTTTGAAAAAGCTGGAACTACGTAACAATGCCGAACTCTCCCGTTTTGCCATCCAAAACCGGTTGATAGAAGCTTAAGATGATTATCAAAATGAGATAATAATAGTTTACGCTTCTATATAATCCCCATTCAACCGTGAAAAACTCGCTCCCAAGAGGCCGTAATACCGAACAGCGCCAAACAATCAAAAACACGAGTTGTTTTTATCGACAGAGCTATAAATTTAAGGCGGACACCAAGCTGTTCGTTCTAACGGCCTCTAAGGACCTCAGACAGTTTCATAATTGAATAGGGATCACCCACCAGCTTTTTTTCGTTTTCATCATTGGTTTTTATAACGCTAAATTCGCCCGCACCTAAAGTGCGGGCGAATTTAGCGTTTGTAAGAAAAAATATGACAACAGAATCAGAATTCATCCAATTGACGGTATGCCCCTTCTTTAATAGTTTCTACATTAGATAATAAGCTGGACAGATTCCAGACCAGGGCCAAAAAGGCGATGGGATTATTATCGTTATCGGGTGTGTTCCAAAGACAAACGTGTTTGGAATGCGTAGCAGCCCTATTCCGGACATCACGGTTTGGGGCATAAAAGTTCAACCATCAGTACAAGGAGACATGAAAATGAACAAAAGAACTTTAGGAATGGTTACAGGAATTTGTGTAATACTGGCGATTACCTTTGTTTTTACAGGCGCATCGTTTGCCAAAGATAGAATCGTTTTTGGCGGTGGGCCGGCGGGTGGAACTTTCCAGGTGGTTGCTAACGCTGTCCAAGTCTATAAACCGGTCAAAGACGTAGCAGATTTTTCTGTAAAGGCGCAATCATCAGCCGGTTCAGTGGAAAACCTGAGAAAAACCGATGCAGGTCGGCAACAGATGAGTGTGGTGTATTCCGGCCATGTCTACCTGGGCAGAAACGGAATGATGAAAAACGACACCAAACAATATAAAAATGTTCTAGCGGTGGCCTGGCTTTACGGTGCTCCGGCGCAGCTGGTTGTCAAAAAGGGTTCCGGAATCAAAAGCGTAAAGGATCTGGTCGGAAAAAAAGTTGGTGTCGGCAATGCCGGCTCCGGGGCTTTTGCCAACTGTGAACTGTTTTTCAGCCACATGGGTGTATGGGACAAAATCGAAAGAAACGCCATGGGCTACAACGATGCCGCGGCCGCTTTTGGCAACAATCAGCTGGACGCGTTCTGGCTCTTCACCGCCTTTCCGAGTGGTGCCGTGATAATGGCCGCCCAGACCAATGACATCGTCCTGCTCGACCTGAGTGCCGATGCCAAGAAATCCGGGTTTTATGATAAATATCCCTACTTCGGCAAACTTGCCGTTCCCGCGGGAACCTACCGGGGCGTTGATTATGACGCACCTTCATTCCAGGACAGTGCCCTGTGGGTAGCCAACGCCAAGGTGTCTGCGGAGGCGGTTTATAAGCTTCTGTCACTGATTTATACGGATGAAGGACTGAAGCATATGTACGGCCAGAAAAAAACCTTTAAGAAAATGAGCCTGGAAACCGGCGCTACCAATATCGTGACACCGTTCCATCCGGGCGCCGAAAAATTCTGGAAGGAAAAAGGCATGTTGAAGTAAAATGGATTCATGATACAATAACTGGAATTTTGCGATGATCGCCAAATGGCGATCATCGCATCGGTTTCACGTGCAATGATCAATCCTGTCGATTGTATAAAGCATTAACATCTGTGACACCCCACAATCCAAGCGCAACAAGACGAAACAGGTGGCGAAACGTGTATGACAAATTAAAGCCTTTTGAAAAGATCATCTTTGATGTTCTGGCGGTTGGCCTGGTGCTGTTTTATTCCTACTCCGCCGTAGTTGCTCCGCAGTCCACTCAGTTCCACCGGGGGATATACGTCATCATTACCTATGTACTTGTTTTTTTAACTTATCAATCCAAATCCAAAAAGTGGCCCGGTTTAAATCCGATGCTCCGGGCAATGGATTACCTGTTGATTCTGCTTTCAATCGCCACCATCGGATACTGGATAATTAATTTTGAGGTCATCAACTACCGCACCGGCGCTGAAACGCCCTTTGACATGGCCATTGCCATGGTCGGGGTTCTCATCGGCATTGAACTGGCCCGGCGGGTGGTGGGCAACATTTTTGTTGTTATCGGTGTCCTCATGCTTCTCTATGGTGTGTACGGGGCATATTTCCCCGATATCATTTCCCACGCCGGGGACACGTTTCCCCTGTTGTGCACCAGTATTTTTTATAAAAGCGACGGTGTGTTCGGCATCATGGCCAATGTTCTGGCCACGTACGTGATCCTTTTTGTTCTTTTCGGTGCATTTCTGGAAAAATGCGGAGCCCAGAAATTTTTTATTGACTGGCCCCTGGCAGCCGTGGGCCATAGAATCGGCGGACCCGCAAAAGTGTCCGTCATTGCCAGCGGCCTCTTTGGCTCCATTTCAGGCAGCGCCATCGCCAATACGGTTTCCACGGGCGCGTTTACGATTCCCATGATGAAAAAGGCCGGTTTCAAGCCGCATGTTGCCGGCGGCATCGAACCGGCGGCTTCCATCGGTGGAATGTTCATGCCCCCCATCATGGGCGCCGGCGGATTCATCATGGCCGAACTGACCGGCGTGCCTTATTCCAGAATTATGCTGGTGGCCATATTCCCGGCCATCATGTATTTTTTCAGCGTATTTGTCATGGTCCACTATGAAGCCAAGAAGCACAATATCGTTGGCGAGAAATCAGAACACAGCGCCATGCAGATTCTGAAAAGTGAATGGGTTTATATCCTGCCGCTGGTGGTCATAACGATTTTTATGCTTACCGGCTATTCTCCCGGATTTTCCGCTATTTTAGGGTTGGCCACCTGTATTGCTGTCAGTTTTAAGGAAAAGAAAACCCGCATCGATTTGGCGTTTGTCGTCATTATGGTGGTAGTGCTTTTGGGTTCCTTTCTCAACAAGGCCGCAAATAGTACGGTTATCTCCCCCAACAAACTGGTTGTCCTCGGCATCATCGTGTATTTTGTTGTTGGATTTTTCCGCAAGAACCGGCGCGAGAACGTCGGGTTTGAATTGAAACAATTTGTGTTGGCGGCCCGGTCCGGGACAGAAAGCAGCCTTAAGATCGGTGCCGTGGTAGGGGTTATCGGTATTATCATCGGCGTGCTGACCTTCAGCGGATTGGTACTGACTTTTGCCGATATTGTCATTGAGCTCGCGGGTGGGTCCCTGGTTTTAACCATACTGCTCATTGCGCTGGCTTCCTTGGTTCTCGGTATGGGTGTTCCGGTTACCGCCGCTTATCTGATCACTGCCGTGGTGGCTGTCCCCGCCCTGACCCACTTGGGGGTCAATGAAATTGCCGCCCACATGATCGTATACTGGTTGTCCCAGGACTCCAATATCACGCCGCCGGTCTGTATTGCCGCCTTTGCCGGGGCGACCATTGCCAAAGCCAATATGTGGCGAACTGCCTTTTCAGCTTTTAAATTTGCCAAGTTCCTGTACATGGGGCCGTTCTTATTCGGCTATGTCCCCGGTTTTTCTTTAGACGGCAGTGCCATGGACATTATCAAGGCCTTTGTGTTGATCATCTTCGGAACCTGGGCGTACTCCTATATCCTGAGTGGCATCTGGCTTAATCCGGTGAAAGGGCTTTTCAGCAAATCCAAGACGAGTTGATGGGGGAGTAATCCTATGAACCAAACAGTAAATATCGATACAATATTGTATGCAACGGATCTTTCCGAAAATGCCCGTTTTGCGGCAG
>JAOZRT010000170.1 GCA_029940035.1 Desulfobacterales bacterium | reverse complement strand
CGAATGTGGTTTGTCAGCTCAAAGTGTTCAGCATTTTTTGACCATCAGCCAAGAGCAAACCGTTCGACTTTCAGTGTTCAATGTTCGATGTTGGACGTTCGGTCCGTCTTCTGTATCTATCCCTGACTACTGACCACAGACTACCGACAACCGCTTACCTTCCGTCTTCAGCTATAAAGCCGCCCCCCAGCACTTCCTCCCCCTGGTAGAATACCGCCCCCTGCCCGGGGGTAATGGCTGACTGGGGGGACTGAAAATAAACCCGTGCCTGATCCTCTCCCATGGGAACGAGTTGGGCCGGCGCAGCCGCATGCCGGTAGCGGACCTGTGTAGTTACATCCATCGGCGCATCAGGCCTGGAGTGGATCCAGTTGATGGCCTCCACCAGGCATTCCCCGGCCAGGGTGTCCTGCTTGAACCCGACAATCAGGCAGTTGTTTTGGGAATCCATATCGATGACGTAATACGGCTCATTGGCAGGGCAGTTGATGCCCCGTCTCTGGCCGATGGTAAATAAGTGCAGGCCGGGATGTTGACCGATGGTGTTGCCCTCTGTGTCCTTTATGGGGCCGGGGGTTGTGTTGAATCCGGGTTGCTGCATGAGGAAGTCGCTGTAGCGGTTTTCGTGGATAAAACAGACATCCTGGCTCTCCCGGGGGGTGGTCGGTTCGAGGCCGGATTGCCGGGCCAGAACGATGGTTGCCGGCTTGGTCATGTCGCCCAGGGGGAAAATAGCCCTGGACAATTTGTCCTGAGGCAGCCTGGCCAGAAAATAGGATTGATCCTTGGCCCGGTCTTTTCCCCGTAGCAGCCGGCAGAAACCCTGCTGGTCAAAGCGTGTACGGGCATAGTGGCCGGTTGCCAGCCTGTCCGCCCCCAGGGATTGGGCAAAGTCCAGGGCCGTTCCGAATTTGATGACCGGATTGCACACAAGGCACGGGTTGGGGGTTTTTCCGTCAGCATAGGTTTGAACAAAATAGTCCACCACCTGGGATTGGAACGCCTGCCGGCAGTCCAGGATTTCAACCGGGATATTCAGCTGGCCGGCAAGGGCCGCGGCTGTAGGGTGTGCAGCCGCTTTGTCACAGGGGACGGGTCCGGAGGAGGGCTTTACGAGCTTTTGCGGGTTTGGCTTCTCATAGCCGGTCACGAAGTGAATGCCGATCACATCGTGGTCCTGCTGCTTCAATATATGGGCGGCAACCAGGGAGTCCACGCCACCGCTGAGAAGGATGGCTGTTTTCGCCTTTTGCTTGCACGCGTCAGGGGTTTTCATAATCCCAGGTTTGTAAAGAGTTCATCAAATTTCATGCAAGATTGAGGCATTGTCATTCGAAAAAAGTCATGTTGATGGGGCGGATCTCCATTGCCCTGGTAGGGCAGGCGGGCACACAGAGTTCGCAGACACTGCATTTCTTCTGTTGGAAGTCAATCGTCATTTCAGGCCGCACCACGGAGAGAGCACCCGTGGGGCATACCGCCGTACAGGCACCGCAGTGGGTGCATTTTTTCTTCACCCGTTTGACTTCCTGGGAGGCATTTTGTACATGGACGCCCATTTCTTTCAGGTAGGCCACCCCCTCCCTGAAGTTTTTTCGGGCACCGGTCAATTCGAGGACCATGACACCTTCCTTTCTGGGCAGAATGGCGGCGTTCAGAATGTTGAAGGTCAAATCAAAATCCTTTACCAGGTAGCAGACAATGGGTTTGGGGGCGACTTTTTTTGAAAAACGCAATATCAATATTTTGGAATACACAGCATCCTCCGAAAATTGCTTTATTTCATTAACAAATAAAACTTTTATTTATAAATTTTCATGTGTATGCTTTACATGAAAATCCGAACCATTTTAGGATAGCCGATGTTGCATGATTCATTGTTCGCAATAGGGCATGAAAATTTATCAGCGTTTTACCTAAGGCTATCAATAATGGCTAAATATATTTATGTCAACATATCACTAGGCCCCTTGAAACCTTGACCCCCTGAAACCCTTAAGATATATAATTAACCCAATGAACTGTCGTATTGACAATAAGGCAGCCAATTTGAAGAAGATCATATCACTGTAAAATGAACCGATTCGCCTATCGAACGACCGGTCTTGCCATCAAGGCTCTGGAAAATCTTTCCCGGGCAAAAGTCAGGCTTCACGATGTGGAGAATGTGCCTGACCGAAACATCATTTTCGTGATCAATCACTTCACCCGCATTGAAACCCTGCTGATGCCCACCCACCTTTTCAAGATCACCCAGGTCCCCATCTGGTCCATGGCAGCCGCCGAGTTGTTCAAAGGGGCGCTCGGCAATGTCCTCGACAACCTGGGGGCGGTTTCCATCCACAACCCGGACAGGGATCTTCTGGTGGTCAGGAGCCTCCTGCTGGGTGATGCCATGTGGATCATCTTTCCGGAAGGCCGTATGGTAAAAAGCAAAAAAATCATAGAAAAGGGGCGCTACATGATTTCCTATGCGGGCGGTAAGCACCCCCCGCATACCGGCGCGGCCACCCTGGCATTGAGAACGGAGTTTTACCGGAAGCGCCTCAACATATTGAGGGAGCAGTGTCCAAAGGAATCTGAACGCCTGCTGAAGCGTTTCAAAATCGATGACGCCGGGAGTATTTCCCCCAAATCAACCTGTATCGTACCCGTAAATATAACGTACTACCCCATCCGGGCCAAGGAAAACGCTTTGAGCAACCTTGCCCAAAAAATGGTGGAAAATCTGCCGGAAAGGGTTGTGGAGGAATTCATGACCGAGGGATCCATGTTGATCTCGGGGGTGGACATGGATATCCGTTTCGGCAAACCCATCGAGATACAAGATTACCTAAAGCCGGAGTCTATTCGCCGCGATATCAGTGCTGACCGGAAGATCGATTTTGACGACATGCTGCCATCCCGGCGGCTGATGCGCAAAGCTGCCTTGAATATCATGCAGCGCTACATGGCCGGCATTTACAACATGACCACCCTGAACTACGACCACCTGTTTGCCTCCATCATAAGGAAACGGCCTTTCAGCAGGATGACGGTGGATGACCTCAAAAGGAGGGCCTTTCTGGCGGCCTCTTCCGACCTGGAGGCAATGCAGGTATTCTGTCACGAGAGCCTTAACCACGATCAGTGCCACCTGCTGACCGACGACCGCTACGGACGTTACCAGGACTTTATTGCCCTGGCCCTTGAAAAAGGCTGTGTAACCGAAAAAAACAATGTGTTGGTAAAAACATCTGCCATGGGGGATGTGTTCGACTTTCACATGGCCCGTGTCGAGAACCCGGTTTCCGTGATTGCCAACGAGGTGGAGCCCCTTGAAAAGTTCCAGAAATACATTCGGCGCATTGCCTGGCTGCCGGGGTTTTCCATCCGGCGCAGGATTGCCAATACACTCATGCAGAAGGCCGAGGATGAATACAAACGCGATTACGAGGCGTTTTACACAGAGGGAGAGAGCAAGGCGTTGGATGTGGGCATGCCTTTTCTGTTCAAGGGAAAGCGAAAGTCCACGGGGGTTGTTCTGGCGCACGGGTACATGGCGGCACCTCTGGAGGTCAGGGCACTGGCCAGCTATCTGCAGAAACAGGGCTTTTGGGTCTATGCCCCGCGTTTGAAAGGGCACGGCACCTCACCGGACGATCTTGCCACACGGAGCTACCAGGAATGGCTGACATCACTGGAGGCTGGTTACGCTGTTGTAAGCAACCTGTGCAGCCGGGTGGTGATCGGCGGGTTCTCCACCGGGGCCGGACTGGCCTTGCACCTGGCCGCCCGGGTACAGAATGCAGCCGGCGTGTTTGCCGTTTCCGCCCCCATGCGGCTCCATGACCTGGGAGCACGCTTCGCGCCTGCCCTGGATGCCTGGAACCGGCTGATGGATAAATTGAGCGGCGGCGCTGCCAAAAAAGAGTTCGTGGAAAACAGTCCTGAAAACCCGCACATCAATTATTTCCGCAATCCCATTGCCGGTGTCCGGGAACTGGAACGGTTGATGGAGAACCTGGACCCGCTGCTGCCAGACATCAACATCCCCACCTTGGTGGTTCAATCCGACAGTGATCCCGTGGTGAACCCCAAGGGGTCAAAACAGATCTTCAAGAAGGTGGGGTCCGTGGACAAGGAATATATCCTCTTCAACATCGACCGTCACGGTATCCTGCTGGGGGAGGGTTCCGAACGCGTTCACAAACGCATCGGCACCTTTGTGGAAAGACTAAGGTAGAGAGTATCTTTTTTCACCGCAGAGGCACTTCTCAACAGAACCTAAGAAGGTAAGAAGATGAGAGGGTGAGAAGGTTGGTGGTCGGTAGCCTGTGGCCAGTGGTCGGTGAACGTCCAACATCGAACATTGAACACTGAACATCGAACGGTTTGCTCTTGGCTGAATGCCCAGAAAAACTGAATACAATATACTGACAAACCACATTCGACGTTGGATGTTGGATGTTCGATGTTCATTTTTAGAAAAACAAAATGGAAGACTGGTTGATAAAAACCTATAAAAAAGTGACAACTTTTGATCAGGACTTGACCCGAAGAGGTCGCAGAGGTTTCTATTTTACCGAAGACAAACGCAGTCATAATCTGACAGGATTAACCCCGGTGAAACAAAAACAACCGCGGGTTTCACTGGGCATGCAGGATTTACATGATATTGCTCCGGCGATTAAATACCTCAGTTTCGTCATTCCCGCGAAGGCGGGAATCCAGCTATAACCCTGGATGCCGGAACAAGTCCGGCATGACGGGTTCGGCTATTTAGATGCCAGGTTAATAACTTGGGTTTAAGGTATACGGTGTAAGGTACACGGCCGGTCACAGACCACAGACTACTGACAACTGTCTACCGTCTTACCTTCTGATCTTCTTACGATCTCACCTTCTTGGATTATTTTTCTGCGGCCTCTGCGTCTCGAGCGTAGCGGGCGGTGAGATATATCTGCCACACTAATCAGTCATTCCGGCTGATGAGCATAGTGGCCGGATCCAGCATCAGCTCGGGGTAATCCTTTTCTGCGTCCACCCCTCTCAGCACCTTCACATGAACTTTCTTCCCTTCCGGCTGTAGCTGGAGAATCACATTGAACAGATTGTCCATATTGGACAGCTGGGGCGGGATTCCGTCCGGGCCGGGGGCCTCGTGGCGATGCGTGCGTACGGAGAACCAGATTCTGAGCCCATGGCGGTTCGAGAACTCCCTTAACTGCTGCAGGGGCTCCAGAGCCGTATCGTCAAAGGGGAAACCATCGACAATGATCATCTGGGGGGTGAAGATGTTTTGTTCTGTCAGGTCACGCAGGCGCTCTTCCAGTTTCGGCACGCTGAATCCGTCCACTTTAAAGGTCATGATGAAGCGTTTGGGCAGGATCGAATCCCACAACTGGTTGATCTGCGGGAGATTGTACTGCTCGGCCATGTTGTGGAAGACTTCCTTGTGCCACAGGCTCACCTTGTCAACAGGGTCATCCAGGCTGACGTGGAGTACGTTTTTTTCCCTCAGCAGCGTATCGAGCGCCAACTGCACCATCAGGGCGGTTTTGCCGACGCCGGCCCGGGCCAGCACAGCCCCGATGCCCCCTTCAGGGAGTATGTATTGATCTTCCTGTCCCAATAGTCTCAAGGGATTGCGCAGAATGAGATCTTTTTTGAGCATGATGAAATTCCTCTCTTTTAAATAATAGCGACGTATGTCGCGTTGCATAAAATCGTGGAACACGATTTTATTAGGCGACGTTTTTCTTTCCCTCTTGGGCTTTTTTCAACAGGTCCTCGGCAATGCTTTGGGGCACCTGCCGGTAGGCGTTGAATTCCATGGTGAATTGGGCTTTGCCCTGGGTCGCGGACCGCAGCACCGTGGAGTATCCGAACATTTCCGATAGGGGAACCTGGGACTCGATGACGCACATGGTCACTTCGTCCTGGGACCCCAGAATGATGCCGCGCCGCTGGTTCAGGGAGCCCATGACAGCGCCCTGAAACTCTGTGGGTGACTCGACCACGACTTTCATGATCGGTTCGTGGATAACCGCCTTGGCCCTGGCATAGCCCTCCAGAAATGCGCCTCGGGCAGCGGCCTGGAATGCCATTTCCGATGAATCCACCGCGTGGGAGGCACCGTCATCGATGACGATGCGGATGCCGGTGACCGGGAATTCCATTTTCGGTCCTTTTGCGAGGCAGCCCTTGAAGCCTTTTTCACAAGCGGCAATGAACTGGGTGGGGATGGACCCGCCGGTGACCTTGTTGACAAATTCGAACTCATCGCCTTCGGCAGGTTCCATATACCCGGCCACCCGGCCGAATTGACCTGCACCGCCGGTCTGCTTTTTATGCGTATAATTGAATTCCGCTTTTTGGGTGATGGTTTCCCGGTAGGCGACCCTCGGCATCCCGGTCTCCACATCAGCTCCGTATTCCCTCCGCATACGTTCGATGTAAACTTCCAGGTGGAGCTCGCCCATACCGGAGATAATGGTGTCACCTGTTTCCTGGTTGACGTAGGTCTGGAAAGTGGGGTCTTCCTTGGTAAACCGGTTGAGCGCTTTGGACATGTTGTTCTGGGACTTGTTGTCCCGCGGGGCAATGGCCAGGGAAATTACCGGTTCCGGCACGTACATGGAGGTCATGCTCAGGCGGCTGTTACGATCGGTGAAAGTGTCACCGGAGGCGCAGTCGATGCCGAACAGGGCGCCGATGTAGCCGGCGGAAATGGAATCGATGTCTTCCATCTGGTCAGCGTGCATGCGTGCGAGCCGTCCTACCTTGACTTTTTTTCCGGTCCGGGCATTGACAATGGTATCGGCCTTGGAAATGGATCCCTGATAGACCCTTATATAGGTCAACTGGCCGTACTGGCCATCTTCCAGTTTGAAGGCCAGGGCCACAGGGGATTTTCCGGCATCCGATGACAGGATCACCGGGGCTTCATCGGCGTTCATGTCCAGGGCCTGATTTTCCACGTCCGCCGGGCAGGGCAGCAGGTTGGTAACCGCATCCAGTAGGGGCTGAACACCTTTGTTTTTGTAGGCGGATCCCATGAAGACAGGTGTGATATCACGTTCGAGAGTGCCGATGCGCAGCGCCTCTGTCAGCAGTTCAGGGGTAACCTCACCCTCGAGGGCGGCTTCCATGAGATCGTCTGAATACATGGATGCAGCATCGATGAGTTTCTCGCGCAGACTTTCGGCCTCGTCACGCAGGGCATCCGGGATTTCTTCGGTCCGCATCACCTCACCGTTTTCACCGTCAAAATAAACAGCCTGCATGGTAACCAGGTCAACCACCCCTTCAAGATCGGCTTCCAGGCCGATGGGCATCTGCATGGCCACGGCGTTGTGGCCCAACTTGTCCTTGAGTTGTTGAATCACGCGAAAGGGGTTGGCCCCGCTGCGGTCGCATTTATTGATAAAAGCGATGCAGGGCACCTTGTAGCGTTTCATCTGCATATCAACCGTGATTGACTGGGATTGAACCCCGCCCACCGAACAGAGCACGAGGATGGCTCCGTCCAATACCCTCAAGGATCGCTCGACCTCTATGGTGAAGTCCACGTGGCCCGGGGTGTCAATAATATTCACCTGATGGTCGCGCCATTCACAATAGGTTGCGGCCGAAGCAATGGTGATGCCCCTTTCCCTCTCAAGCTCCATGGAATCCATGGTGGCTCCCACGCCGTCTTTACCCTTGACGTCGTGGATGGTATGGATCCTGTCGGTGTAATACAGAATTCTTTCGGTTAAGGTTGTTTTACCGGAATCGATATGGGCACTGATTCCAATATTACGAACCTGACTCAGGTCTTTTTCCATGACAGTAGTTCCTCTGAAAATAAAAAAATATTTAATGAATTTTAAATGTTATGACGGTCAGCTCGGATAAAGCAAAACCACCCCTGAATTTTGGCGGGTGGTTTTTTGAGTTAGCAGCTCCTTCAAAAAAGTGCTTAAAAATAAGGCGATATTGCCCTTTGTCAACATAATAATTGAAAAACATCTGTGGCGGGAAAGCCACATGTGATATGGAACAGCCTTGTTTCCAAGGAACGGATTTCCAGAGCCCCAGAGGACAGAACCACAGAAGACAGAGGTCGGAGGTCAGAAGACAGAGACCCGGTGCGTGTAGGGGCCGGCCTTGTGCCTGCCCGTTATGGACGGGAGTCGGAAGACGGAGCTACAGAGGACAGATCCCCAGGTGAACGGTCAGTGGTCAGTAGTCAGGGATAGATACCAAAAACCGCAAAGACGCAAAGATCGCAAAGAATTTATTTTAAATGTATGTGGTTACCCGCAGGGTCGAAAAAAGATCTTCTTGGCGTCCTTGGCATCTTGAGCGAAGCGGGCGGTTCAAGATCCGATTAATAAAGCATTCATCGTGACACCTTTTAATCAGGACTTGACCAAATGAAAAAGATGGAACTAAGCCATAAATTGACCCAGGGAGGGGCTGCGGCCTGGCCGATCTGCCTCGGATATCTGCCCATTGGCCTGGCCTTTGGCGTACTGGCTCAGAAAGCAGGCTTGTCGCCTTTCCAGGTGGCCCTGATGTCTATGTTCGTATTTGCCGGAAGCTCCCAGTTCATCGCTGTGTCCATGTTGTCGGCCGGGGCGTCTTTCACGGCTATCGTAGCCACCACGTTTATGGTCAACCTGCGCCATTTGCTCATGAGTTCATCCCTGGCTGCCATATTGGGCCGGAAAAATCGCGGGAAACTGTCTTTGTTTGCCTATGGCGTCACGGATGAGAGTTTTGCCATCAATTATACGCGCCTGAGTGCCGGGGACTGGGGCCTGGATCGATCCCTGGTGGTCAACCACACCGCCAATTTGATGTGGCTGATCAGCACTGTGGCCGGCGTTTATTTCGGTCATCTCATCCCGGCCCATGCAATGGGCATCGATTACGCGCTCACCGCCATGTTCATTTGCTTGCTGATTTTCCAGTTAAAGGACCGCATAGCCATCCTGACCGCGGTCATGGCCGGTTTGCTGGCCATGGTGCTCTCCCTGATGATACCCGGGAACGCCTATGTCGTCCTGGCCAGCATGCTGGCGGCAGCCATAGGCGTGATTATAAAAAGGAGATCAGCCCGCGATTAGGCGCCACTGAGAAAACAGCTCATAGCTCGTTGCTGATAGGATGCTATGCGCATTGAGCTAACAACTATGATCTGCCCTTGACCCCCGGGTCGCTGGTTTTCTAAACAAATTAATGTGGAAAATTCAAAAAAACCGGGTGGTGAGTAAAGGTCTATGGATTATAATTACATCATTCTCATAGCCGCCATGGGGACCGTGACCTATCTGCCGCGTTGGCTGCCCTTGTTTTTTTTAACCCGGCGCAAGCTTGCCGGAATCTTCGTGGAATGGCTGGAACTCATACCGGCCGCCATCCTCGCCGCCCTCTTGTTCCCGGCGCTGGTCACGTCGGGTGAGCCCCGTTCGCTGGATGTTTTCCGGCCTGAGATGTGGGTGGCCATACCCACCTTTGTATTTGCCCTGTGGACCAAATCTCTCGGGGGTACCGTGATCGTGGGAATGCTGCTGTTCTGGCTGCAAGGCAAGATATTTTGATCTAAGTGATATTAGGTATAAGGTGTATGGTTTACGGTATAGGGTGTAAGGTATAAGGTATAAGGTTTAAGGTATAAGGTTGCTGCAAGTTGAATGCTGACCGCCTTTTTTATTTTACCGCAGAGGCGCCGAGAACGCAGAGATATTCAATTTAGCCGCAGACCCCGGTGAAACAGGAGCAAGTACGGGTTTCACGGGGCAGTCATTTATTTATCGCTTCGCGAAAGGCTGCAAGCTTCTGGGGTTCCGTCTTCCGAC
>JAOZRT010000022.1 GCA_029940035.1 Desulfobacterales bacterium | reverse complement strand
CTCTCCAACTGCCGCTTCTGGCTGGACGAATACCATGTTGACGGATTCCGGTTCGACGGTGTGACCAGCATGCTCTACACCCACCACGGTCTGGAAAGGGCGTTTTTATCCTATGACGACTATTTTAACCCGTCTGTGGATGCAGATGCCCTTGTCTATCTCTGGCTGGCCAATAAGTTGATCCATGCCCTCCGGCCCGATGCCGTCACCATTGCCGAGGACATCAGCGGTATGCCGGGGCTGGCGCTTCCGATTCCTTCAGGTGGCACTGGATTCGACTGTCGTTTTGCCATGGGGGTGCCTGACTACTGGATCCGCTTGTTGAAGAATCACCAGGATGAAGAATGGCCCATGGGCCGCCTGTGGCACGAACTGACAAACCGGAGATCATCTGAAAAAACAATTAGTTATGCTGAATCTCACGATCAGGCGCTGGTGGGTGACCAGACCATTGCTTTCCGTCTCATGGGGTCGGACATGTACTATCACATGCATGTGGACGACCCCCATTTGCACATCGACCGGGGAATGGCCCTACACAAAATGATCCGATTGATAACCATGGCCACGGCCGGCAGCGGTTACTTGAATTTCATGGGTAACGAATTCGGTCATCCGGAATGGATCGACTTTCCAAGGGAAGGCAACAACTGGTCGTATCGATATGCCCGGCGCCAGTGGCACCTGGTGGATGACCCCTTGCTGAAATATGGTCTGCTATCCCGTTTTGATGCAGACATGATCGCTTTGTCGAAAAAACACAACTTGTTAGAAACAGATGAAATTATTCTCATTCACGAACATTCCCAAGACAAGGTGGTCATTTTCCAGCGGGCCGGGCTGATCTTTGCCTTCAATTTTCACCCCACCCGATCCTACATTGATTACCAAATTAATGTCTCACCGGCAAAATATTGCATGATATTGGACAGCGATGCCGAAGAATATGGGGGACATGCACGTCTAAAACCGGATCAGGAACATTTCAGCTTGCCATCAGTTGTTGGCGACAAGCACAAGGCACATTTAAGCCTTTATCTGCCGACACGCACGGCCATTGTGCTTCAAGCAGATTGAACACGTTTCAGAATCAGACATGCAATACAGCCTGTGGGTCAAATCAAGGCATAAACCCGCACAAAATAACGCTTAATTCATATACACAATCTACGCCTTTGATGTTTAATCAGCTATTATACCAAATTGTTCCGGATAGCGGCGAAGCCGCGTTGTGTAAAATCGTGGAACACGATTTTACTCCTGGAACTTCCGCTCCCAGTCGAATTCCCTGGCCGTGACCGTATCCTCCATACGGCGGATGCGCCGATCGAGATTCTGAAAACGGCGCTTCAGGCGCCCGACCGCCCTGGCCCGCGAGTCTGTGTAACTGTCGTAAAACTCTTTTTCATCATCGTTCTCTAGGGGTCGCATGGGTTCCGGCTTCATCAACAGGGAGGCGATTAAATAGATAAAAACCATCGGCCAGATGCCGCTGACCAAAAAAAGGGTGCTTAAAATAACGCGAACCCAGAAAACCCTGAAGTTAAAATACTCGGCGACCCCCCGGCAAACACCGAGGATAACGCCATTTCTCGAACGGTACAGCGGTCCGTGATGTAAATGTCTCCATCTTCTCATGACGATCGATCCTTTCCGTGGTAATCCATCAAAATAGTTTCCAAACTCTCCACCCGCTTTTCCATGCCCTGAAGTCCCTGGTACAGTTCCTGGATCAGGCGGGCTTCGTCAGCCTGTGCTTTCCGGCTTTTTGCCGACAGGCCGCCCTGCCGCATGCGCATTGCCATGAGGATTGTCCCGGCAATGATGGCGAGACCCATGACGAATCCGCCAAAAACAATGGCAACAATAAGCACTGGGGTCATAATTTCTCCATTTTAAAGCCCGGGTGAAAGGGTTTTAGCGGCTTAGATATCATTCCCCCACAGATTCCTTTTCTTTACGGGAAGATTTCAGGGCCGCCAGTTCTGTTTCAATATCATTATCCACATATAAATTGTCAAAGGCTTCCTCAAGGGGCGGTTTCCGGCCGAAATTGACCAGGTCTGCTTCTGCTTCCATGCGTTCAATCCGGTTTTCAAGGTTGTCAAAGCGGTGCATGGTTTCAAAATTATCCACGCGGCGGATCTCTTCCTGGGCCCTTCTTTTTCTGCGCGCCCTGATATGCCGCTGGATGAGCATACGCTGTTTTTCCCTGGCATGGTGAAGCTTGTCTTCTAGTTGGCGGATATCTCCCTGGTACTGCTCAACCATATCGTCGTGCTCTTCCAGCTCTTGCTTGATCGACCCCGCCATCTCGGCAAAACGACGTTTTTCACTCAACGCCTCTCTTGCCAGGTCATCCCTGCCTTTGTCGACCGCCAGGCTGGCCATGTCCTTCCAGTAAATTTCGCGGTTTTCGACCTCGTTCTGCCTGCGTTGGAGATTTTTGCGGCCGGCAAGTACCCCAGCGCAGGCGGCCTTGATTTCAACCAGGGTGTCTTCCATTTCCCGAATCATTAGCTTGATCAGTTTTTCCGGGTCTTCCGCCTTGTCCAGCATGGCGTTCATGTTTGAGCTGACAATATCCCTGAAACGTGTAAAAATACCCATTGTTTTTCTCCTATCATTTCATTAGCTTGTTTCTCTTATGATATGTAAGCGCTTATTTTCACAATGAGCAGAAATCGTGCCATCTCGGAGAAAAACATAATATCCCTTTGTTATTTCAGATAAAAATTGACATTGCGCCCGCCCACCTGCCGTGGTATATATCACCACATACTGGCCAATATGACCGATTAGTGGTGATTGTTTATGAATCAGACAATATCTTCGTCGTCCAAGACCATTGACATGGACGCCATCGGGCAGTCGGAAGCCTTTCTCGACTTCCAGGAAAAACTCTCCAGCGTCGCCCGGATCAACCGCCCGGTGCTGCTGATGGGGGAACGCGGCACAGGCAAGGAACTGGCGGCCTCACGGCTGCATTATCTTTCTTTGCGCTGGCAAGAACCCTTTGTGGCCCTGAATTGTGCGGCGCTTTCGTCCACCCTTATAGAATCAGAGCTTTTCGGGCATGAAAAAGGTGCCTTTACCGGCGCTGCCCACCTGCGCCAAGGGCGATTCGAAGCCGCAGACGGGGGTACTCTTTTTCTGGATGAAGTCGGCATGATTCCAATGGAAACCCAGGAAAAAATACTGCGTGTCGTTGAATACGGATCCTTTGAAAGGGTTGGGGGCTCCACGGCCATCGAAGTGGATGTGCGCATTGTCGGCGCGACCAATGCCGATCTTCTGCGCCTCACCCTTGAGGGAACGTTTAAGAGGGATCTTTTGGATCGGCTCTCTTTTGAAGTGCTTTTCCTGCCACCCTTGAGGGAACGCCTGGGCGACATCCCCTTGATGGCCGACTATTTTGCCCGTCGAATGGCCTATGAATTGAATCGGGAAGAGATACCCGTATTCAGTCAGGCGGTTCTTTCACAAATGGAAAAGCACCCGTGGAAGGGGAATGTGCGTGAACTGAAAAATGTTGTTGAGCGCGCTGTGTACCGGTCCCCCGGTCCCCGGATCAACCGCGTGGACTTTGAACCGCTTCTCTCGCCCTATTTTCAGCCCGATGAGCCACCCAAACCGGTTTCCGCCGAACCAATGGAAGCTCGCGCTAAAACCGGACAGCCAGACCTGCCCCTCAAGACGGCGGTGCGTAACCTGGAGATATCCATGCTGAAAGAGGCGCTTCTGGTTGAGCGGCACAACCAGAAAAAGGCCGCAAAGCGACTGGGGTTGACCTATGACCAGTTCAGGGGGTTGATGCGAAAACATAAAAATGAAATTTGAATGATTTTTATGCACGCTGGTACATGAAAAACATTCAAATTTTATTTTTCCTGGTACACATAGTAATAATTCATCACCTTTTTGACATAGTCTTCGGTTTCCTTGATGGGCGGGATGCCGCGATGGCGGTCCACGGCGGTCGGTCCGGCGTTATAGGCCGCCAGAGCCAGGGGGAGTTTGCCTTCGTAGCGATCCATCAACTTTTGAAAATACCTTGACCCGCCCAATATGTTTTCCCGAGGATCGAAAGGATCGTCTATGTTGAGGGTGTCAAAATTTTTTGGCATGATCTGCATCAGGCCCTTGGCGCCTTTTTTTGATATTGCCTTGGGATCGAAATTTGATTCCACCCGGATCATGGCCTTAATCAATGCAAAAGAAATACCCGACGTGTACGAGGCCTCGCTGATCAGATGGTCATATCTGTGCATGGCTTCTTCTGGCAGCAGCTTTTTTGGTTTTTCTTTGATGTAAAGCTTATAATCCGAGGATGTGGGGGTATTGGTGAAATGGAGGATGCCGTCACTGTCCAGATACATATATATGTCGGCGCAGACCAATGCGGTTTTCAGAAGCAAGATCATGCACAGGGCAATACAGCTTAAAGGTTTCATATGGAAAACAGTTCCAATTGGGTGTGGCCCTTTTTCTTGTGGCGACCAATTGCAACACGATGATAGTTTTTAAGGTTTTGCTCGATGTCCCGGATAAACCTGGATGGCTCCCGTAACTCCCTTTTTCCAAAAAACTTGCGCTTTTTCACATAGCTCAAAAATAAGGCCTGCTTGGCGCGGGTCATGGCCACATACAACAACCTGCGCTCCTCTTCTATATTCTCGCTTTCCCCATCCAATGGTTTGAAAGGAACATAGCCCTCTTCACACCCCCCCACAAAAACAACCGGAAATTCAAGGCCCTTGGATGCATGCATGGTCATCAGGGAAACTTTTTCTGCGTTGGCATCAAACAGGTCTGTATCTGTTTGTAGTGCCATTGTCTGGAAAAGCTCTGTTGTTGTTGGATATTGATTTGATGCATTGATTAATTTTTCCAATGCCGCCCTGGATTCTTTGGTGGGAGCCGCTTTTTCGCGAATGGTGGTGTTGCCCCATATAAACTCTATTTTCTGCTGAGGGGTTAATCCCTTAATTTGTGAGCACAGGTTGTTTAGCTTGTCCATAAATTGAACAAATTTGAGTTGACGTTCCTTTTTCATACCATTTACAGGAAATCGGCGGGTGTTGTCCAGTGCGTCTAAAAGAGAATAGTTATTTTCAAACGCCCATTTTTTCCACGTTTTTACGGTTTTAGCTCCCAGGCCGGACCCTGAATACTGAAGAACCCTTTCCAGATCCATGTATGAACCGGACTTTTCCAGTATTTTTAGAAAGGAAAGGGTGGTGTTCACGGTTTTTTCAGAAAAAAGGTCTTCTTTAGAAGCTATCTGGAACGGTATGCCGGCCTGTTTGAACACATCGGCAACTATTTCACACTGGCGCCCGGTACGGAACAACACGGCAAAATCGCTAAAAGAATAATCCTCCATGGCTGTGTCGGTTTTATCGAAGTCAATGGAATAGAACCCCAACCCGCCGACCATGCTCTCGATTTCTTTTCCAATGGCTACGGCTTCGCCCTGTTCACTTTCGCAGGGCAAAATTCCGATGTTTTCCGGTCCATCTATCTTCGAAAAAATCTTTCTGTCCTCCCGCACCTCCTGGGCGGAACCTATCAACTGTTGCGAGGCTTCGAGCACCACCTTCACCGACCGGTAGTTCCGGGAAAGCTTGATGGAAAGCGCCCCGGGATAGTCTTGGGCAAACCTTTTGAAGTACCGGGCATCCGACCCTCTGAACCCGTAGATGGATTGGTCAGGATCCCCGATGACACAAATGTTGGCTTTAGCAGGGGCGAGGTGTTTTATAATGCAATATTGGGCAAAGTTAATGTCCTGATATTCATCCACAAAAATAAATTTATATTTCTTTTGAAGCTCCCTTACCAGACGTGAGGATTCATCAAGCCTCGTGACGGTCGTATATATCAGATCCTCGAAGTCCCACAAACACTCCCGGGAAAGCAGGTTTTGATACTTTTTATACACCTGTTGAAACAGTCTTTCAGAAACATTTTTAATGGTGCCGGGCCGTTGGTGGGGTCCTCGTATCTGCTGTTTTTCCCCAGCCACCCGCTTGGCCATATCTACCGTCTTTAAACCGATATCGATTCGCGCCTGTTTTATTGTATTGGCCGCCTGCTCAAAAAAATATTTTCTTTCATTTTCATCGATCACCCTGAAAGAATACAGTTTTTCAATGTCCTGAAGCACATGAAAACAAAAAGCGTGAAATGTTGTCGCGCGCGGGATTCCTTTTTTATCACCCAAAAGCTTTTTTAACCGCCGGCGCATCTCCTCGGCAGCCTTGTTGGTAAACGTAAGCGCCAGAATATTATCGGGGTTTGCCAGACGGCTTTTAATAATATGTGCTATTCTGTGGGTTATGGTCAGTGTTTTACCGGTTCCAGGACCGGCAACGATAATGAGGGGGCCCTGTCCACTCTGCACTGCCTGCTGCTGCGGTTTATTGAGGGTTGTTTTCCGGTTGGCGGTTGACTTTGCTTTTTCACCCTTTTTAAGAGGTTCTTTTTTTACAAAAAAATCACTTTCAACGGTTTTTTTTTTGTCTGGTTTTTTCTTTGGAATATTGAAAAGTTTTTTCTGGCCGGACAGATGTTCCCGTTCCTTTTTATTAAAAAGAATTAATTTTCCAAACTCACCATCATAACCGGGATCAAGCGTTACCTTGTTGTGACGAACACGTTGGATGGCTTCACTAAAGTGAGGCAAACCGGCTTTTTCAATCCTCTCTATTGCAAGGGTGTTGAGGATGTCCAGTTCCGGCCCGAGTCGATTCAACAGCCTTTCATAATGATAGGAAACCTTTTTGGTGTTGGGGCCCACACCCAATAATGCCGAAAGTATTTCTCTCAACGGAATGATACTCTGAAAGGCATGCCTTTTTTCAGGAAGACGGCCTTCTTTACGGTCCGCCAATTCCTCTACTCTGTACAACACCCCCAACGTCATGGGTTTATGACAGACCGGACAAATGCCATCTCTTTTTATTGTCTCCCGCGGCCAGGAACTCACATTGCACTTCCGGTGCCCATCCAGATGGTATTTGCCCTCTTCTGGAAAAAATTCGAGGGTTCCCAAGAAGGTTTCCGGGTCACCTTTTTCCATGGCCCGGCGAATATGCTGAAAGGACAGTTCTGTATTAAAAACATTGGCTTCCCTGCCCACTTTCCCGGGTGAATGGGCATCTGAATTGGAAATCAATGTAAGACCATCGAGAAATTTTATCCGCCAGTTCATCGGCGGGTCGGAGGAAAGGCCTGTTTCAACTGCAAAAATATAGGGCGTCAAATCTTCAAAACATTCTTCTAAGGTGTCAAATCCTGATTTTGATCCCAAAAGTGAAAACCAGGGCGTCCATATATGCGCAGGAACCAAAAAATTTTTTTCGGAGGTTTCAAGAACGATTTCAAGAAGGTGTTTGGCATCGAGGCCCAGAATAGGCCTTCCGTCTGAGTGAATATTGCCTATTTTTTCCAACTTGGCGTTGAAAGCTGCCGCAATTAGCAGATCGGGTATAAAAACCAGATTGTGATTTTTTCTGGTTTTCCCATTTTTTTTGTATATATTGCTTATCTCTGCTGTCAGAATAAAGCGCACATCCCTTCGACAGGTTGTTGGAACTGATTCGTTTAAGCTTTCTTCAATATCCTCCCTCAGTTTAAAAAGGCCTTCCTCTGCCGGAATTAATTTTGACTCAATTTCGCTAAACCACCCCGGATGGGTAAAATCACCCGTCCCTATAACCTTAATTCCTTTCAGTTGTGCTGATATATATAGATTTTCAAGATCCAAATTTTTGGCTGTTGCGCGTGAGTATTTTGAATGAATGTGGAAGTCCGCTATAAATTTCATGGAAGGATTATTTAACTTCCCTTTTTAGATTAAAATTTTATTGTATCTTTTTGTTGAACAGGCTATATATATTCATTTATTATATATTTGAATACAACATATAGTATATTTCAGTTTATTTTAGAATAATTTGTTTTAATAAATTGTTAATAACTTTTGACTTATTAACAACTCCTCTGAAAAGGAACACAACTAAGTGGTTATGCATGTTTGTTAAACACGTTTATTGAAAACAATTAATCCATATTAATTCAATATAATCAATTTTTTATAAAGTTATTGGTTTTATTGACACTCTATACTTATACTTATTTAAACTTTAAATAAGGAATAGATATGAAATTTACAATACAAAAAGCGGATATCCTGGATGTTCTCTCAAAGATACAGGGATTGACCAGCCGCAAAAGCAATCTTGCTATAACGGAAAATATTCTTATAAAAGCTGCGGAAAACGGAATAACCCTTATGGCAACCGATCTGGAAACCGGGCTTGAAGGGACATATCCAGCCCAGGTCGACAATCCTGGATCCATCGCCATTAATGCCAGGAAATTTTTTGAAATAGTCAGGGAATTTCCAAGTAATGACATTAACGTTCATGAAGTGGACAATCGGTGGATTGAAATAGGTAATCCAGCTATTCAGTATCATATTGTAGGGATGGATCCGGATGAGTTTCCCGACAATCCCAATATTACCGATGTGGCATTTTTCGAAATAGAATCAGACCCATTAAGAAAAATGATCGAAAAGAGCATTATCATCAGCGGTGCCAGTGATGATAAAAGAGCTCACATAAATGGAGCCTTGTTTGAAAAAATAGAAGAGAATGATGAAAAAAGGATAAGAATCGTTTCCACGGACGGTAGCCGGTTATCCAAATGCGATTTTGTTTTTGATAAAACTGTGGATCTTCCAGACACAGAAAAAATAATAATACCGAAAAAAGGATTGAATGAAGTTGTAAAATTCTTATCTTCCGAAGGTATTGTATCTATTGGACTAATGAACAATTACTTCGTCGTTAAAAAGGATGTTGAAATTATAATAATAAGGCTTCTGGAAGGGGAGTTTCCTGAATACATCGATATTATAAAAAAAGAAGATGTCCATGACATTGTGATCGACAGAAACAGGATAACCATGTTGTTGAAGCGCATGTCGATTCTTTCATCTGAAAATTACAAGGGGGCTGTTTTTGATTTTTCCGAGAACCGTCTGCTGGTGAGCGCAACCAATCCTGAGATAGGGGAATCCAAAGAAGATATGGAAATAGCATTCGACAGGGAGAAAATAAATGTTGCCTTCAACCCCAAGTATATAATCGAGATTATGAATGCCATAGAAGGTGAAAAGGTTGTGTTGAATATCCATAGTGAAGATAAACCATGTATTATAGAAGGGGTGGATGATAAGAGCTATTTAAGCGTAATCATGCCGATGAGAATATAATGAATAAAAAATATGATGAAAGCAGTATAGACGTACTGGAGGGTCTCGAACCGGTAAGGTTAAGACCCTCCATGTACATTGGAAATGTGGATGTGGCCGGGCTCCACCACCTTGTGTATGAGGTCGTGGACAACAGTATTGACGAAGCCATGGCCGGTTATTGCAAGAATATTGGGGTAACGGTTCATTCTGATAACAGCATCAGTGTTGAGGATGACGGCCGGGGCATCCCGGTGGGGATTCACAAAACGGAAAATGTACCCGCCGTGGAGGTTGTGCTGACCAAACTGCATGCCGGCGGCAAGTTCGATAACGATTCCTATAAGGTATCCGGCGGGCTGCATGGTGTTGGTGTTTCTGTGGTCAATGCATTATCCGCTTTTCTGGAAGTGGAGGTGTATGCCGATAAAAAGGTGTATTATCAAACCTATGAACGCGGAATTAAAACCAGTGAGTTGAAAGAGATTGGAAAAACAAGGAAAAAAGGGACAAAAATTCATTTCATCCCGGATGCAGACATATTCAATAATGTTGAGTTTAATTTTGATCTTCTGAGCAGGAAGTTGCGGGAACTGGCCTTTTTGAACAAAGGCGTAAAGATAAGCATCCTTGATGAACGCGCGGACAAACAGGATGAATTTTTATATAAAGGGGGGATTGTTTCCTTTGTGGAGTATGTAAACAGACGGCACACACCACTTCACAAGCCAGTCTTTATAGAGGGGGAGCGCAACAACGTACAGATTGAAGTGGCCATTCAGTACAATGACACCTTTAAAGAAAAGATGTTTTCTTTTGCAAATAATATAAACACGGTGGAAGGCGGATTTCACCTTATTGGTTTCAAGGCCGGGTTGACCCGTACCCTGAACAACTACTCGACCAACGGGAACCTGCCAAAAAATTTGACCGGGAAAATCAGCGGCGATGATGTAAGAGAGGGACTGGCAGCTATCATCAGCGTGAGAATAATGAACCCTCAGTTTGAAGGGCAGACCAAAACAAAACTGGGTAACAGCGAAGTCAAGGGGTTGGTGGAGTCGCTGATAAATGATAAATTAGGAATATTTTTAGAAGAAAATCCATCGGTTGCCAAGAAAATTATTTCTAAGGCCGTTGATGCTGCCCGGGCAAGGGATGCCGCCAAAAGGGCCAGGGATTTAGCCAGGAGTAAGGGATCCTTGATTGATTCAACCCTGCCCGGGAAACTGGCGGACTGTCAGGTATCCGACCCCGCCCTAAGGGAATTGTTTCTTGTGGAGGGGGACTCAGCCGGGGGGTCGGCAAAACAGGGAAGGGATAGAAAATTCCAGGCCATTCTACCCTTGAAGGGTAAAATTTTAAACGTTGAAAAAGCCCGTTTCGATAAAATTCTGCGCAGCGAGGAAATAAAAAATATGATCACGGCCTTAGGCACCGGTGTCGGCCGTGAAGAGTATGACATTGAAAAATTAAGATACCATAAAATCATCATCATGACGGATGCCGATGTTGACGGATCACATATTCGCACGCTGTTATTGACATTTTTTTACAGACAACTCCCTGAAATAATAGAAAGGGGTTATCTGTACATTGCCCAACCCCCCTTGCTCAAAGTGGGCAAGGGAAAGAAAGAACTGTATCTGAAAGACGAACGGGAGTTCAACGATTATATACTGAAACGGGTGTGTGAAAAGAAAAGTGTCAAAGCAAACGGCAACAAACTGACAAACCACAAACTTTTTTTATTTATAGGGAACTTGTCCGAATACTACGCGGCTTTGTCCAGTATGGAAAAAAGGGGAATTTACCCGGACCTCGTCGAACTCATGATCAATTGTGGTTTTGAAAACGCAAAGTTCCTTCAAGATAAGGAAAAAATGAAATTTCTGGAAACGCAACTCAAAGCCAGCCAATATATTGTGGAAAAAAAGGCCTTGGATGAGGACCAAGATGTATTTGAAATACGCATTATGCCCACAGATGAATTAAAAAAGGAAATTTTAATAAAAAATCCCTTTATAAGCGAAGTTAAGCCCATAACCGTTGGCAGAAAACTAGTTTATTCTCCTGATTATCAAAAGGCCGTTGTTATCAGCAAAAAGATAATCCGGTATGACACGCCGCCATTCAATGTGGTTAAATTGGATGACGATCCGGCCAAACAAAAACAAGCCGTTGAATTCGACAACAAGAGGGATTTGCTCAACTATATGATAGAAGAGGGAAAAAGGGGAATCAGTGTCCAGCGCTACAAAGGTCTAGGGGAGATGAATCCCGGGCAGTTATGGGAAACAACCATGAATCCTGACAAGCGGAATATGCTGCAGGTGCGCATCGTAGATGCGGTGGAGACCGATGAAATTTTCACGGTCCTCATGGGCGATGAAGTTGAACCAAGAAGGGAATTTATCCAGAACAATGCCCTGGAGGTGAATACGCTGGACATATAAAAAAAAATAACTAAAAAGGGCTACCCTGTTACCCAGGATAGCCCTTTTTAGTTATTTTTTTTTAAAGGCGCTGCAGAAAAGAGCTGCGCGTCATACCCGCGCCCACGGAATCGGTGAGAATTGTTTTAGCAGACCGTAGTGCATCCAGGTTGCGGTTGATGGGAAGTCCATTGATGGTGTCCGGTTTGAGGGCACCTTTTGCCAGGTCATAGGGCAGTCGCTGCATACAGACCACCGAGCAGTTGCCCCTCTCGTGAATATTGGTAATCATTTTATTGGCCAGGTAGTCCACAACATCCTTTTTAAGGTCGGGCTGGCCGTTGGCCAACACTTTTTCCAGGGTCAAGGGGAGCATGGCAAAATTGGCCTGGTGTTCGATCAGAAGGTCCAATGTTTGCATTGCAAGATTGTTGCCGCCAAGCAAGTCGTCCATATGAGTGCGTGCGCCGCGTGTGGCATAGAGAAAAACACCCTTGCCATTCATTTCGCCAAACAACTCACCATCACGGGAGACAGCTTGAATATAATCGGCAAAACAGCCATGGGTTCTGGTGCGGGCATCGACGATGCCTTTGTCCGGCCGTGTAAATTGATAAGATCCCCCCTTGTGGACCACCACATCAACGGAATAATCCGGACGGAGATAAACAGAGACCATATTCCTTTGTTTTCCAGACCGTATGTAGGCCAGGGCAACGGATTTCACAAGCTCGGGATCATCGCCAAGGGTATTGATATCAAAAGCAAAAGAATCCACAAGGCTGTCATACATGTCCAGAAGACGCTTGAAGCCGGTTGCCTCGGCAGCCTGTTCTGCATGCATCTGTTGAACCAGGCAGTGCTGCAACCGGGCTGCAATGGCAGGAACCCGGTGGGGAAGGCTCCCCAGCTTATTGTCTAAAATGATGCCGTCAATTTTATCCTTTCCGTTCAGATTATAGATGACCTCTGCCAGGTGGTTGGTGAAATCCGTCCTCAGGGACCCCTGGAATGTCCTGGTTTCAATATCCTTTTCCGGGAGATCCAGGCTGCAGGTCGTTTCAAGGGCTGTGGCCAGGGAATCGTCCCCGAAGATGATGTTGGACGTGTTCAGGGGTTTGAAGGCCTTACAGCGATGAATGTTTTCCGCCCCCACAACGATGGAGATGTCGCCTTTCTGCAGGATGCCGGTCAGGGAAAGCATTAAAATAAGTTCAACAGAAACATTGTAGCCCGGGCACCCGGCATACAGATCAAAGGCCGTGGCCGCCGGGCACTTGTCTTTGACGATGCCAAACGGATAACGAATCAGAGGCCCCGGGTCGAACTTGTCGTCTCCCACATTGGTGGCCCCGATAATGACTTTAACCCGTGCCGGATCAATATCATTGTTGTCCATGAGGTTTTCAAGGGCAATGGTACCGATTCTGACATCCTGGGGAGCCACTACGCGGGTTCGGATGCCGATGCGTTCTTCGATGGTTTTATGGGTTACCGGAATGTTGCCTTTGAAGAACATGCCTTTATTTTCATACATGGTGTTGTCGGTTAGGGTACCGCCGTTCCATGCGCCATAACCCAGGATCTGCAGAGCGGAGTTCATCGGGGGTTACTCTCCTTGGTGAAAAATTGTTATTGATTATGAATAAGACAAATGGGATGAAGAATCAAAGGTCTTTAAGCAAAATTCACCAAGAGTTTTGTAAAAAAAATGTAAAACCCTCAAGGAGAACCAATTGAAGATACATTCAATCGAAGCGCGGGACCTGCCGGATCTGTGGTTCCAGGCGGTGCACGACATTCTGGATGCCGGCCGGCGGTTTACCATCGACCGTGGGTCCTATGCCGGGCAGACACGGTTGGAATATGATTATTTTTGTGGACACGTGATTCATCCCTATACCATGCCCCTCATACCGGACATTCCGCCCTCCCTGGGTATCCCCAATCCCGTTGAAGAGGCCTATATTTATGGAGGAGATGGATATGAACGGTCCTATATCGAGTATTTGATGACCGGGCATAAGGAACCAGGGGAGTCTTATACCTATGGCGAACGCCTGAGCCGGGCCCCGATTACGGGGAACAAAATTGACTGGTGGCAGACAGACAACCAGGAGATCATTGACAAGCGTGACGTGGATGGGAAAATTGTTTTCGAAGAGGACGGAACCCTTTATCTCAACCAGATCGAGTGGGTGATCGACACTTACAGGCGTTTCGGACACCGCAACAACCAGATGGTTTTGCAGGTAGCCCATCCATCGGACATCACCCTTTTGGACCCCCCCTGCCTGCGGTCCATTGACACGCGCATCCAGGACGGGCAGCTTAACATTGTGGTCTATTTTCGGTCCTGGGACCTGTGGGGCGGCTTACCGGCAAACCTGGCCGGCATCCAGAACCTGAAGAGCTATATGGCAGCGGAGATCGGCGTGGATGACGGCGAGATGCTCGTGGAGAGCAAGGGGTTGCACCTCTATGGCTATGCCGAGGACCTGGCCAAACTGCGCTGTCTCCGCGAATAAAAAATGCAGGCATTTTTTATGAAACGCGGCTTCGCCGCTAAAACTCTATGCTGTTGGGCGTCCTGGGAAACGGGATCACGTCCCGAATGTTGGATACCCCGGTGAGCAGCATCAACAGGCGTTCAAACCCCAAACCAAAGCCGCTGTGGGGAACGGAGCCGAAGCGGCGGGAGTCCAGATACCACCAGTACGTGTCTTTGGAAAGCGCGGTTTCCGCAATGCGTTGCTCGAGGACGGAAAGGCGTTCTTCCCGCTGGGACCCGCCGATAATTTCACCGATTTTGGGGACCAGAACATCCATGGCAGCCACCGTCTCGCCGTCGTCATTGAGCCGCATGTAAAACGCCTTGATATCCTTGGGGTAATCATAAATTATCACCGGTTTTTTAAAGTGTTCTTCTGTCAGATAGCGCTCATGCTCGGATTGCAGATCCATCCCTTTCTTGATTTTGAATTCAAATTTTTTATTGGAGTGTTTCAGGATGTCAACTGCCTCCAAATAGGGTAACCTGACAAACGAAGAATTGATAATTCCCTCAAGGGTTTTCATCAGGCTTTTATCCACAAACCGGGCAAAAAGCTCGATGTCTTCTTTGCAGTTCTGCAGGATGGTGCCACAGAGGTCCTGAATCATCTCCTCCCCGAGATCCATGTTCCCCTCCAGGTCGCAGAAGGCCATTTCCGGTTCAACCATCCAGAATTCGGCAACGTGCCGGCTGGTGTTGGAGTTTTCCGCCCGGAAGGTGGGGCCAAAGGTGTACACGTCTCCCAGGGACAGGGCGAACATTTCAACAGCAAGCTGTCCCGAGACGGTCAACCCAGTTTCTTTGCCGAAAAAATCATTGAGATAATCGGGTTTGCCATCCTTCAGCGGCAGGTTGTCAAGGGGCATGGTGGTGACCCGGAACAGTTCACCGGCGCCCTCGCAATCCGATGAGGTGATGATGGGGGTGTGGATATAGCGAAAGTCCCGTTGTTTGAAGAAATGGTGAATGGCATAGGATAATTCGGAGCGAATACGGAAGATAGCCCCATATTTATTGGTCCGAGGCCGGAGGTGGGCGATGCTTCTTAAAAACTTGTCGCTGTGCCGTTTTTTCTGTAGGGGGAAATCCTCCGGTGCCATGTGGATAAGGTTCACCTGGGTGGCAATGAGCTCCCAGTGTTGCCCCTTGCCTTGGGAAGCCACCAGCTTGCCCTGTATGGAAACGGCCGAGCCGGTGGTGATTTTTTTGACGTCTTCGTAGTTGCCCAGGGAGCCGTCGGCAACCACCTGAATGTTTTTGAGACAGGATCCGTCGTTGACTTCGATAAAGGAAAATGTTTTCGAGTCCCGGCGCGTTCGCACCCAACCCTTGACCAGCACATCATCTATAGGTTCCGGCGAATTTAATAGGGTATTGATTTTAGTTCGTTTTGCCATTCTATCCTCTGCTGAATTCAATAAATTAAGAAAGCATAGGTTACCAATCAATATTAAATGTTCGGTATGCTCTTTCGCCGAACATCTCCCAAAAGAATTTAGAGTTTGACACTGATGTAGTACCCCTGTTCTCCACGCTGAATCAGGAGAACGACGCTTTTTTTCTGGCGGCAGCGGATCATCGCCTTTTTGAAATCATCGAGTGTTTCAATGTTGAAATCATCCATCTGGCGGATGACATCGCCCGGTTCAACGCCGATTTTGGCCAGGTACGCCTGGGGCAACACTTCCGACACCACGACCCCCTTTTGGGTATTGATTCTGAATGTTTTGCGGTTTTTTGAAGACAGGGGTTCAATCCGGACACCGAGCAGGTTGTGGGCGAGGTCCAGGGCGCGCTCCTCTGGATAAACCTGGGTTTTCAAGGCAACGGTTCGTTTTTTTCCTCTACGCAGGACGGTGATGTGGATGGTGGTGTCCACCGGATAATCCCGCAGGCTCTGGTTGAAGCTCGAAACCGAAGAAATCGGCCTTTTTTCGATGGCCAGCAGGACATCCTCTTTTTTAATGCCGGACCGGCTGGCCGGACTGGCTGCCTCGACCGCTTTGACAAGCAGGCCTTTTTCTCCCGGAATTTTCATGTATCGGGCTAGGTCCGGATCCAGATTTTGCAGCAGGAGGCCGGTCCAGGAGAGCACCACCTCGCCATACTGAATCAAATCGGTGATAATGCGCCGGGCCTTGTTGATCGGAATGGCGAAACCGATTCCCTGGGCTTTGGCATATATGGCCGTGTTGATGCCGATCAAATCACCATTTACGTTGAGCAACGGCCCCCCGCTGTTGCCCGGGTTGATCGAGGCGTCGGTCTGAATGAAGTCGTGGTAGATGGTGTCGTTCGATCGGATGCTGCGGTTGAGGGCGCTGATGACCCCGGTGGTAACCGTGTGGGAGAAACCGAAAGGGTTGCCGATGGCGATGACGGTTTCACCGATCATGAGGTCGTCGGAGCGGCCCATTTCAATTGCCGGCAGGTCCTCATCGGGTTTGATACGCAGTACTGCCAGGTCGGAATCCGGATCAGCGCCTACCAGTTGGGCCTTGAATGTTCGTTCATCAAGAAGCACCACAGAGATGTCTTCGGCTTTGGCGATAACGTGTGCATTGGTGAGGATAAACCCTCTTTTCCCGTCAATAATGACACCCGATCCTAGACTGGTTCTTTTGTCGCTCTGTCTGAACCCCGGATCAAAGAAGTCCTTGAAAAACGAATCGAAGAATGGGTTCATACCGAACCCTGAAAATGGATGGGATTGGTGAGGAATTTCATACTCGGAGCTGACATTGACGACAGCAGTGCTTACTTTTTCCACTGCACTTACGATAGCATCCCTGCGGTTGTATTCTGACCGGCCCAGGGCAGGCAGGCAAAGGGTTATAAAAAAAATGACAGCAATGATGTTTGTGAGCTTGATGTGTTTAACCATAAGAGATAACCTGCAATAGACACCATGACGTTGAGTACGGAAATACCGTAAAATGTAATCGTGGACCACGATATTATCGTTGATATAACATGACACCAAAAAGCATTCAAGATTTCTTACCCCTGGTGGAGCGGCCAAGCCGCTACCTGGGCAGCGAAATTAACACGATCCGTAAGGATCTGTCGAAAACAGCCCTAAGGTTTGCACTTGCATTTCCTGATCTTTATGAAATAGGAACCTCTCATTTCGGTATTCAGATTTTATATCAGGTTTTGAACGGGCATCCTGATATCGCCGCAGAAAGGGTGTTTGCCCCAGCCGAAGACGTGGAGGCGCGGCTGCGTTTGTCCAAGATACCCCTTACTAGTCTCGAAACCCATACGCCCCTGAAAAAATTCGATATTATTGGTTTCAGCCTGTTGTATGAACTGGACTACACCAATATTTTGACCATATTGGATCTGGCCGGGATACCCTTTTTCACCCGGGACCGGGGTCCGGCGTTTCCCCTGGTAGTGGGAGGGGGCCCCTGTACCTGCAACCCGGAGCCCTTGGCCGATTATTTTGACGCATTTGTAATCGGAGATGGTGAGGAGGTGGCCCTGGAGATAGCGGAAGCCTGGTTAGCGTGTCAAACAGACGGTGCTGTTAACAAGGCTGCGGTTCTCGATGCCTGGTCTTCCATCACCGGCGTGTATATACCGGCCTTGTTTCCCGTACGGTATAACACATCTGGTTTTCAGAAGATCCAACAACACCCTCGTGATACAGAAAATCGGCAACCCAAAAAGGTCACCAGGGCGGTTCTGGCCGACCTGGACAGTGCCGTGTTTCCCGTGGCCCCCATTCTCCCCTATGGAAAGCCCGTTCACGATCGTCTACGACTCGAGGTTTCCAGGGGGTGTACACGGGGATGCCGGTTCTGCCAGGCAGGTATGATCTACCGCCCCGTCAGGGAGCGTTCGGAAGCAACCCTCATGAACTTGTCCCGTAATTCCCTGGATCGTACCGGCTACGAAGACATTTCTCTGCTTTCTCTCAGCACCGGTGATTACAGTTGTATTGCGTCGCTCATGGCGTCGCTTATGGACGCGTTCGCGTCAAACCACACAGCCGTTTCCCTGCCGTCATTGCGGGCCGGGACACTGACCCCGGAGTTGATGGCACATATAAAAAGGGTACGGAAAACCGGTTTTACCATTGCTCCCGAAGCCGGGAGCCAGCGGTTGAGAAATGTGATCAACAAGAACATAACCCGGGAAGAAATTATTGATACGGTAAAAAATGCGTTTGGTCTGGGGTGGCAGGTAATCAAGCTCTATTTTATGATCGGCCTGCCCACGGAGACCGATAAAGATCTTCAGGGAATCATCGACCTTGTGGAAGATCTCCGAAAAATAAAAGGCGACAGGGGGCGTCCCGGTAAGATCAATGTCAGTGTAACCACCTTTATTCCCAAACCCCACACGCCGTTTCAGTGGCACCCCCAGATTTCTTTGGAAGAGTCCAGAGAAAAAATCAACTGGCTGAGGACCCGCTTAAAAAAACCCGGCGTCCAATTCAAATGGCAGAGCCCGGATGTCAGTTTTCTCGAAGGGCTTTGGGCCCGCGGTGACCGGCGGTTGTCAAAACTGCTTCTTACCGCATACCAGAATGGCTGCCGCTTCGACGGTTGGAGTGATCGCTTCAACTTTCGTGTGTGGGAAAACGCTTTTTCCGAAGCGGACATAAATGTGCCCTTTTATGTGAACCGAATCCGGGATCTGGACGAACCGCTCCCCTGGGACCATATAGACATGAGGGTGCATAAGTCCTTTCTGGCAAAAGAGTGGCAGGCCGCCCATGAGGAGCAGGTGATTCCGGACTGCCGGTGGAACCCGTGCAACGACTGCGGTGTGTGTAATTTTGAAACCATCCAGCCCCGACTGCACGAGGTGTGTGAAAGCCGGTCTGTGGCCCAAACCCCTTCGGTCGAGAACGAGCCAGGATTCTACAAAGTGTTTCAACTGACTTATTCCAAAACCGGCCAGGCAAAATATTTTGCCCACCTGGAATTGGCCAATATCATAATTCGGGCCTTACGGCGGGCCAGGATCCCGGTGAAATACTCCGAAGGGTTTCACCCCATGCCCAAAATCTCTTTTGAAGACCCCCTGCCCGTTGGTATCGAGAGTCTCAATGAACGGTTTTTCATTACCGTACCCGGACACATTGACGCCAAGGACATTTTATCGCGCTTGGGGCCCGAGTTGCCGGAGGGGATCGATCTGAAAGCGTGTACGCTTTCGAATAAAAAGAAAAAACCGGAGAATGATATCGCTGAAAATTATTATGTTGAATTAAAAGAGAACGTTTTCGATACGGGTCTTCTGGAGCGGTTTTCCAATCTTCGGGAATACATATACATACGCAAAAACCGGAAAGGCAGGCAAAAAAGCTTTGACTTGAAAAAAACGGTGGCCCATATAGTGTTGAAAAACCCGAACAGTATAGAGATGCGGATTCGCAGAGAAAACGGTATGACCCTGCGGCCCCATGAAATCTTGAGCCAGATATTCGGCCTGTCCCGGGATGAACTGAAAACGGCAACGGTAATCAAAGGGTTGGGGGAGCATGTATAAACAGATTGTCATCAATATGGCTGACCACGAGACGCGAGTGGCTCTATTGGAGGACGGCACCATAGCCGAGCTTTTCATTGAGAGAAAAGACGGTACCGACAGTGCCGGCAATATCTATAAAGGCCGGGTGCAGCGGGTGTTGCCAGGCATGCAGGCCGCTTTTGTAGATATCGGATTGAATCAGGCGGCGTTTATTTATGTGGACGATGTGATCGGGGAGCGCATTGAAGATGTCGAGCGCTACTTCAATGAAAAAAAGAAACTCGAAGAAAGTGAACCCGAAGCGTCTGAAGAAAATGAAGGCAGCCAAAAAAACGGGCGGAAAGACAGCGTTTTTGCCAGGCAAAATATAGAGGGGCTTATAACGGAAGGCCAGGAGATGTTGGTGCAGGTGGCAAAATCACCCATGGAGACCAAGGGGGCCAGGATAACCTCACATGTGTCGCTTCCCGGGCGCTTCCTTGTTTTGATGCCGACATCCGATCACATCGGCATCTCCCGCCGCATAGAAGATCCCGTGGAAAGGGATCGCCTGAAAGAGATTGTCTCTTCGCTGAGAACCGAACAAATGGGATATATTGTGAGAACCGCGGCCGAGGGGGTGCGCCCGGAAAAGCTCGCCTATGAAATGGGTTTCCTGAAAAACCTTTGGGAGGGGGTTAAAAATAAATACAACAGTATGCCGGCCGCCTCCTTGTTGCACAAGGAGTTGTCGGTGAGCCTCAGGGCGGTGCGGGACCTCCTGATTCAGGAAGCCGAAAAGCTTATTGTCGATTCGAGAGCGGGGTATGAAACCATCCGCTCTTTTCTGGACACATGCATGCCCAGCCTCAAGGATTCGGTGGAGTTGTATGAGGGCCGGGAACCTATTTTCGATGCTTATAACCTGGAAGGCGATATATCCAGAGCGCTTAAGAGAAAAGTGTGGCTGAAATCGGGCGGGTATATCGTTATTGAGCATACGGAGGCTCTGGTGGCCATCGATGTAAATACCGGTAGATATGTGGGTAAACACAACCTTGAGGAGACGATAACAAAGACAAATCTTGAGGCTGTCAAGGAAATTGCCTACCAGATCCGCCTCCGTGACATCGGCGGCATTATCATTATCGACTTTATCGATATGGAAAAGAAATCCAACCAGGAAAAAGTATTCAATAGCCTTCAGGATGCCCTGAAAAAAGATCGGAGCAAGACCAATGTGCTGCCTATGTCCGAGATGGGCTTGATTCAGATGACCCGCAAGCGCGTACGCAAGCCATTGACACGCCTGCTGTGTGAACCCTGCTTTTACTGTGAAGGGGAAGGTTATTTAATATCTAAAAAAACAATATGTTATAATATGTACCGCGATGTAATCCGGGACTCCCGAGACATGCTAGGCAAACGGTTGACATTAAGGGTCAACCCTGAAATCGCTGAATTGCTTTATGGGGAGGAAAGCCACCTTATCCTGGACCTGGAGCAGCAGATCGAAAAAGGGGTCGTTGTTTATCCCAACCCGGAGTTTCACATGGAGCAGTTCGATATTCTGGAAATACTGAGCTGAGGGTCCACAATAAAAGTTTTATTGACAACAATATCGAGTTATGCTTATTTTGCCTGATTAAGCTTTTGAATACAAATAAATAGCAAATAATATAAGGAAAAAAAGATGAAAAGAACATACCAGCCAAGTAAAATCAAACGTGCCAGACGGCACGGGTTTCTTAAAAGGATGTCCACGAAGCAGGGCAGAAAGATTATCAATAGAAGAAGGCAGAAAGGGAGAAAAAGGTTGACGGTATAAAACCGGACATCCTGAAGAAAGCCCTAAACCGCATCGGCGGAAAGGAATGCTAATAGGTTTCAATTAATTATTTGGCGGAAAAGAAGAGCCTGTTGGGTGCAGAGAAACTAGTTATTGAAAAATAATACGTTTACCAAGGCAGATCGACTGAGAAAACGTCCGGAATTCGTTCACCTTTCAAAGACCGGGCGACGAGTACAAAACGCGCACTTTATCGTTTTGTTTGCTCCCGGTCACCATCAGCGGTCGCGCCTTGGTGTCACTGTAACCAAACGGGTTGGGAATGCGGTTACCAGGAATCGGATTAAACGGTTGTTTCGCGAATTTTTTCGGTTGAAAGAAGATGGCGTCGAAATGTATCTCGACATTAATATAATCGCGAAAAAAGAGGCAACCGGACTGACGTCGGCAGAGACATTCACAAACCTCGAGAGTTTGCTTAAAAAAATTGAGAGATATGGTGTTTGTTAAAAAGATTTTTCTTGCACTCATCAAATTCTATCAAATACTGATATCTCCATTTATGATGCCGGCATGCAGGTTTTATCCCAGTTGTTCCGAATACGCGCACGAGGCAATTGAGCGTCACGGGATCGCAAAAGGACTCGTACTTGCTTTGAAAAGAATTTTACGGTGCCACCCCTTCAATCCGGGCGGGGTTGACCCTGTTCCTTGAGATACACCCAACCTGTGAAAACCCATAACACCGACCGCCACAAGTTTCGGTTCATCTTTCCCTTGCCCAATATATAATTGAAGCACAGGTCCGTCATTTCGGACCTCGAGATTTCCAGGAGAATATTATGGAACAAGGACGCGTATTGATCGCCATCGCTCTTTCGTTTGCTGTGTTTTTTGTGTGGAATTTTTTCTTTGTCGAAAAACCGGAAGTTGAGCAGCAGCAACCAATGGAAACAGCGGCGCCTGTTGAGGAAAAGCAGGTGCCGTCCGCAACGACGTCATCCGAGGCATCACCCGAAAAACCTTCAGACGCCTTTGTTGCGTCGGAAAAATCCAGTTTCAAGGGTTCCGCGGAAGCCAGAATTATCACCGTGAAAACGCCCCTCTATACAGTGCGCATTTCAGAGAACGGCGCGGTCTTCAAGAGTTTTGAACTAGAGCACTACAAGGAACATTCGGACAAGAACTCGGCCCTAAAAAACCTGCTCGACCCGGAGAACGGCGGCCAGAACATGAAAGTTTCTTTTGCCGGCGGCAATTTGGCCGGTCTTGCAACGGCAGTTTTTAATGCGGATGATTCCGGCGACACGATCATTGTGAGCGACATGGCACGGACGTTGACCTTCACGTGGCAGTCTGAAAGCGGGGTGGTGGTTGAAAAGCAGTTTACCTTTTCACCGCAAACCTACCTGATCGATATGGGGCTTATTATTAAAAACGGGTCGGGAAGCGCTTTTACAGACCGTGCCGTGGTTGAAATTCAACATGCGTTGCCGCAAAAGAAAGGCGGATATGCATTCGAAGGACCCAGCGCCGTGCTAAACGGAAAACTGGAACAGATCAAGGTAAAGAAGATCGAAGATAATAGCCGGCTCAGCGGAACCTTCGGCTGGTTGGCCATCGAGGACCGCTATTTCATGCGGAGCCTCATTCCCGCGGAACCCGTCGACGGAGTGATGACGCTGGCTGTTAAGGGCGATGATGTTGTTGTCAGTCAACTGCAACAACCCGAGCGCGCGTTCCTGCCCGGAGAAACCGTCAGCTATGGCTACAAAGTGTTTTTCGGCCCCAAAAGCATGCAGTTGTTGAACACCCTTGGCTATGATCTGGGCAAGGCCGTCCAGTTCGGCATGTTCAGTTTTATTGCCAAGCCACTGTTATGGTTCATGAACTTCATCTACAGTGTCATTCCAAACTATGGCGTTGCCATTATCATCCTCACCATTGTCACCAAAATCGTTTTGTGGCCGCTGGGCAACAAAAGCTATAAATCTATGAGTGAAATGAAAAAAATTCAACCGCTCATGGCCGAATTAAGGGAAAAGTATAAAAACGACAAGAAGCAGATGAATCAGGAGTTGATGGGACTTTACAAGACCTACAAAATCAACCCCATGGGCGGATGTTTACCCATGGTTCTACAAATACCGGTATTTTTTGCATTATATAGAATGTTGTACTCGGCGATAGAGCTGAGGCACACGCCTTTCGTACTGTGGATCACTGATTTGTCGGCCCCGGATCGATTGTTTGAGTTCGGTTTTACCGTTCCGTTTATGCAGCCCCCTTACGGGATTCCGGTCTTGACCCTTGTCATGGGGGCAACCATGTTTTTGCAGCAAAAGATGTCTCCCCCTCCCGGGGATCCGGCTCAGGCCAAAATGATGATGCTCATGCCCGTCGTCTTCACCTTTATATTTATAAATTTTTCGTCCGGCCTGGTTCTTTACTGGCTTATTAACAACGTCCTGTCCATAGCTCAGCAGTACTACATTCAGAAAAAATATGCATAGTCAGGGAGGGATAGATGGCGCCGATAGTAGAATTTGAAGACAAAACCGTTGAAAGGGCGGTCAAAGCTGCGAGCGAACAATTTAACATTCCGGCGCGTAAGCTCAAGCACGATGTCATTTCATATGGCTCTACCGGCATTTTTGGACTGGTGGGCGCCAAGAAGGCTAAAATTCGCGTGTCTGTACCAGAAACCAACATGCCGCAAGCCCCGGAAAAAAACGTTGGAGAAACCGCGCCGGAAAACAATGAGGCCGCAGCGCTGGTGGAGGAAGCCTTTGGAACCCAAAGAGACGACGAAAATTTGGCGGAATCCGAAAAGGTCGGCCGGGAGGCCCTGCAAACGCTGGTGGATTCTATAACGACAGATGCCACCCTTGAATCCGAGCAAAAAGCGGAAAAAATATGTTTCAATATTGCCGCCGGCAAAACAGCTATTTTGATCGGGAAACGGGGCCAGACCCTGGAGGCCATGCAGTATCTGGTGGAAAAAATTGTTAACAAACAAAGTGAAAAGCGGGTCCGGGTTGAAATCGATGTGGAGGGGTACATCGAAAAGAAAAAAGAGCAACTGATAAACCTGGCAATCAAACTAGGTGAGAAGGTTAAACAAACCAAGAAGCCGGCCACGGTCGGCCAATTGAATGCCTATGATCGCAGAATCGTCCACCTTGCTCTTAAAGCGGACAATGAGTTGCGAACCCACAGCATCGGTGAAGGATATTATCGCAAGTTGAAAATTTTCCCCAAGCAGCGCAGGCGCAGGGGGAAAAGCAATAAAACGGACAGCAAATAGGGGCTTGTCGATAATTTAGGGTCCATCACCATACCTAGCTTGGAAAGTAAGATCGAAAAACACTATCAAATCCAGTAAGCTAAACCGGGTGCCCCCTTCGGATTGAAAATGGAACCAGCCACCATAGCCGCCATAGCGACGCCGCCGGGCAGCGGGGGCATTGGCATCATCCGGATATCGGGCGCGGAATCCCGGAACATCCTGTCGACGATTTTTCGTTGTTCAAAGGAACAAACATCTCAAAATAAAAGCCGCTGTTCCAAGGCGATGCAGTCGCACAGATTGTATTTAGGGCACATTATCGACCCCCGCAGCAACACCCAGGTGGATGAAGTGCTGGCGGTTGCCATGCGAGCGCCCCGCTCGTACACCACGGAAAATGTTGTCGAGATTCATTCCCATTCCGGGTACATTGTTTTGAACAAGATTTTAAAGCTTGTTTTGGAACATGGGGCCCGTTTGGCCGGGCCGGGTGAATTCACCCGCCGGGCTTTTATGAATGGCAGAATTGATTTAACACAAGCCGAGGCCGTCATCGATATTATCAATGCGAGGACCGGCCGGTCACTGGATATAGCCGCTGAACAACTCGAGGGCCGGATTGGGAGAAGGGTCAACAGGATTCGGGAAGGCCTTCTGTCCATTCTCGCAGAAATTGAAGCGGACATTGACTTTTCCGCGGACATGGACAGGTCCTCCATGGATACTCAGTGGGTGGAAAAATTAAAAACCGGTGTTGTCGACCCTCTTAGCCAATTGATCGATGTGTATGAACACAATCATTATTTTCGTGACGGGATCCGGATGGCCATTGTGGGGCGACCCAATGTCGGCAAGTCCAGCCTTCTGAACCAGTTGACTCGCAAGGAAAGAGCGATTGTCACAGAAATTCCGGGCACTACCCGGGACACCATCGAGGAAATGGTCAATATCAATGGCTTGCCGGTCATTGTCGTCGACACGGCTGGCCTGCATGACACATCGCAGCAAATAGAATTGATGGGGATAGAAAGAACGTATGCAACCATACGGTCGGCAGATGTCGTTCTTTTGATTGTGGACCTGAGTCAGGGCGTAAAATATGAAGATCTCGATATTTTTAGGCAGCTCGGGGAGATTAAACACATTGTCGTCATGAACAAGGTCGATTTAAATCAAGACATGATTTTGCCGCCAGAGTGGGAAAACAGCACGTTTGTTAAGGTTTCCGCGTTGGAGGGCACCCATATCGACGAACTCAAGGATGCGATTTTTGCCATGGGCGTCGGCAGGCAGGCATCCTTTGGGGAATCTTCTCTCGTGCCGAATTTGCGGCAGGCCGAAGGCCTGAAAAAGGCACAACGCTTCCTCCAAAATGTATTGGCGGATGACAGGCGCGAGCTCGAGCTAACGGCCCTGGATCTCAAGGAGGCGGCAGGGGAACTAGACAGCATTTTGGGGCTGAGTTTCAATGAAGATGTCCTGGACCGGATTTTCAGCCGATTTTGTGTCGGCAAATAATGTTTCACGTGAAACAATTTAAGGAGAGAGGCTATGGGTATTGATTTCGAACCATTTTTCAAAGAGTATGAAGCGCTCCTGGCGCTTGCAGATAAAACATTCGAGAAGGTTCGGCAGGATTTCCCGGAACTGGTAACGTGTAAGGTCGAGTGCGCGGACTGCTGTCATGCTTTGTTCGATCTGCCGCTTATCGAGGCGCTTTACATAAATTATCATTTCAACCGGACCTTCAAGGGACAGGAAAAAGAAGCGTTCCTGGAAACAGTCAATCAGGTTGACCGGCAGATATACAAGCTTAAAAAGAAGGCCAACAAGGATCTGGAAGCCGGCAAGACCGAAGAGGATATCTTGACGGAATTGGCTGAAGCGCGGGTCCGATGTCCGCTGCTCAATGATCAAAATCAGTGCGATTTGTACGGTTTTCGCCCCATAACCTGTCGCTTGTACGGCATTCCAACCTCTATCGGCGGCAAGGGGCGCACCTGTGGGTTGTCCGGCTTCAAACCCGGAGAACAGTACCCTACGGTGAATATTGATATTCTTCAAAATAAGTTGCTGCAGTTGTCGGAGCGGTTTGCACGGGCGATTGAATCAAAATATGCGGGACTCGGCGAAATGCTCGTGCCGTTGTCCATGGCGTTGCTAACGGCCTATGATGAAACCTACCTGGGCGTGAAAACAGCGGATGGGGTTCAGGAAGAAAACCCGGCGGAAACTGAATAGGAGGCGGCATGGATGCGTATTCCAACACAGATGAAGATCGTAAAAAAGCTATATTTGACACTATGTCCTCGCGCAACCAAAAGGCTATCCTGAGAAAGGGGTACGACAAATGGGACCCTTTTCAGGAACCCAAAGATCCCATCGATATCCGCAAAGACAAGTCCAAGCGAACGACCCAGATGCTGGTAAGGGAATTTTTACAAACCAGAAGCGGAGAAGAATACAGTTCCGCCTATGGCCGCGGTGTGCTTGAAATCAGTCTTGGAATCGTAAACGAGGAGGACCGCTTCCGGGGAATGTATGAGTTTTCCTGCTGGTATCGGAACTTGTTGATCAGAGAGGGGCACGAAGAGTAATAATTGCTGGCACAATTATTACATAACGCGGCTTCCGTCTTCGCTCTTCGAGCTACGCCGAGACAAGTCGCCGCGATTGGTATCCAAATGTTAGTCTTGTGTATCACTTTGAGTCGTTCCCAACCAACCAATCCTGCACTGATAATAGTGGCGTATGATCAATTAAACCACTATATATTGTATAAAATATAAATTATGCTCGATAAACCCACCATAACAAAGTTCGAACTATGGGTCTAGCGGCGAAGCCTCGTTTAATTAAAATCGCCCAAGCGATTTTTACTCGGAGACCCAGTCTTCGAGCATCTGGTGCTGTACCGTGCAAGTCGAAACAGGGCTCCACTGGCACTGGGCACTGATGTCAATCCCCTCCTGAATGGTTGACACCGGCCGATCGGAAGATACCACAACGACAATCAGGTTGCGGTGTTCGGCGGTGAATCGCAAGGCTGAGTTGAAACGGGCTCCCCTGGCCCGGTCTTCGCCAGGAATGCTGCGCCCATCCAACAGGCAGGCAAAGGCGTGCAGTTTGAGATCCCGGCCGATGTGCAGAGCCCCGTCGACCTTGGCCAGGGATTTGCCCAGCTCGAGGCAGTTCAACTGCCGCAGGTCGATCGGCTGTTCCAGCTTCTGGCCGGATAGGGAGACCGGTTCATCGTTTAGATCCAGAATGAGCGTGCATCCGAATTTATTGTTTTCAGCAAAGTGCGCCAGGCTGCAGACAATTTTGAAAAGGAAGCTGCTGTTTTCTGGATCCAGGTCGGATTCCAGAAGCATTTCTTCCACCTGAACCAGTTTGGCCTGATGCGTGGAGGAGCGGAAGCTCCCGTCCGAAAAGCTGCAAGCGGTTTCTCCATTCAACCGGATGAATCCATGCCGGCCGATGAATTCGGCGTTAATACAAAATTCATTGATATAATCCTCGGATATACCCAGAATGGACTGGCCTTGTGAAACAAGTTTGCGACTGGAGTTTTCAACGGCCAGCAGCAGTTTGCGGACATGTTTGAAATTATTGATGATAGGCTGTTCCATTTCCGGAAAACTGGTGACGAACTCAATCTTCGGCAAAGCGCCTTTTTCCACAAACACCAGTTCGCCCCTGGGCCAGGCACCCTCCTCACGTGTATTGCCGATACCTATGATCGTATCGAGTATAGGGTACACCCGCAGCTGCGTGTCCCAGCCGAGCTCGACGTTCATCTCATCCACAATGAAATCCCTCACGGCATGGGTCGCGTATTCTCTGAGAAAGCTGCCGGATATGCCAGTATCGAGCTCCTGGTTGTTGGCAATATCCTGTGAAAAGCGCCAGGCCGCATGTTCAAGCCACCTTTCCGTGGGACCGATGGAGCACATGTCGGGATGATGTTCCGTAAACCACATCTGATAAAATACCGAACTGGACCGGCCCCCAAAGGAGATAAGTCCGGACATCTGCAGGTTTTTCTCGGGCACCATGTGAAAGGAACCGTTTTGCAGGAAGCCGTGCCCCCCATTGCCGTGCCAGTCAAGATTGTCCAAATAAAGTTCCTTGAAGCGGGGTTCGTGACCACGAAGCAGGTTTTGCGGATCATAAATATAAACAGGATGGTCCGGCGATAGGGCATAGATAACCGCTGTCCGACTGGGGCCGGAGAAGTGGGAAAGGCCGTCACGCAAACCGTCAGCCAGATCGGCCAGGCAATTGCAGATGAACGTGGATGCATTCATAAATTATCCCATAGAGCGTTTGGCAGCACCGAAAAAATTTCAAATATATCAGATCTATGACAACCCACATAGCATAATTCTGGAGAATTTTCATGCTCTATAGGGATTTGATAAAATCGAGAATGGCCCCGGCAACAGCTTCAGGTTTTTCCATGGGTACAAAATGGCCGTTTTTCTCAAAACAGTTGAAACTGGCCCGGGGCATCGCCTTTTTAAGCTGTTTGGCGGTCCGCTTTTGAAAAGTGTCGGACCGACCACCGTAAACAATCAGTATGGGTTGTTGAATACGGGGGATGAAGCGCCACAGGTCGTGCGGGTAAACGGAAAAACAGCGGGATTCCCAGGCCGGGGTGCAGCTGAGCCGGATCTGTCCATCACCGTTGTCCCGGGTGCCGTCTGCAAGATAACCTTCCAGGCCGGCCGGGTCCCAGTTCCGGAACATGCTCTTTTTACGATAGGCGCTATGGATGGTCGGCAGGTCCGGCCAGACAGCCCGCCGTTTGGCTGCCCTGGAGGCAATCGGGATGAAGCGTATCAAGCCTGTTTTCTTAAGGAAATAGATATATCCCATGGAAAATTTAGGCAAAATGGTCGGGTCAACCAGCACCAGGGCTTTCACGAGGTCCGGCCGTGTGTACGCCAGGCGCAGACTGGAAACTGCCCCCCGGGAGTGCCCCATGGCCACAAAAGGGGTGCCAAAGCTGCTGAAAAAGCGTTCCATGTCCCGTGTAAAAATGCCCCATCCCTTCAAGTGGTCTGTTTCGGCCGCGGCCGTGGTCTGTCCGTGCCCCCGGTCATCCATACCCAGAACATGCAAGTCCCCGGTCAGGTGTTGGACCAGCGGCGAATAAACCGCGGCACAGAGTCCTGTGGCGTGGGAAAAATGGGCCAGATGGCGGCGGCCGCCCCAGTCGATATAATGAAAAGCACCGCCGCGGCCCTGGAACTGGCAATCCTTTTTCACGGTTTAGACACCCATTTTTTCAATTCGGGGATGATTTTTTCCTTCCAGGCCGGTGAAACCCTCAAATGGATGAAGGTTTTAAAAAGAAAATCCTGGTATTGGAGGATCTGTTCGAGAAGGTAGGCCTTTTCAAGGACGGCGCCCTCGGTATCTTCGAGGGTGTCAACCGGGCCGCGTTGAGGCGTTTTCAGGTTAGTGACGGAGAAGCTTTCCCCTTTCAGGGTGAACTGCCACTCCTGTTCATCAAATTTGTAGATCAGGTTGATTTCAGTGACCAACGCCCCGTTTTTCAGTGACAAAATCGCAGCATCAAGATTCGGGTCGTCGCCCTTGATGGTAATGCTTTCGGTTTTGTCTTTGGTAAAGTTCTCCAGGACGATGCGGTTGCCGATGCTGATGGTACCGGCGTCGTCGTTTTTTGTCTGCAGCGATCCTC
>JAOZRT010000500.1 GCA_029940035.1 Desulfobacterales bacterium | reverse complement strand
GTCCGTAACCATCTTTAAAACGGGCCGGGGTGAAACGGTTTTCCATCATGGAAAGCTCGGCACCGACTTTCATGCACATGGTGTAGGTGGAGCCGGCATTCCATACCGGATACCATGCACGGCCTTTACCTTCGCCAACGGAACGGGGCTGATAGATGTTGACCGCGCCGCCGCAGGCAACCATCATGGTCTTGCACTTGATGATGTAAATCTTGTTTTCACGTACGGAAAAACCAACCGCACCGGCTATCTGATTCTCATTGTTGGCGTCCAGAAGCAGCTCGACGATGAAACAGCGCTCGATAACATTCTCTTCACCAATGGCCAGTTTAGCGGCTTCGGCCACGATCCTCTTGTAGGATTCGCCGTTGATCATGATCTGCCATTTTCCGGTGCGTACCGGTTGGGCGCCGGATTTCAGCGTACCCAGTTTCTGGCCTTTTTTACCATCCAGGGTTTTTCCTTCGTCGGACTTTTTCCATACCGGAAGGCCCCATTCCTCGAACAGATGCACGGAATCATCCACGTGACATCCAAGGCTGTAAATCAGATCTTCGCGAACAATGCCCATAAGGTCGTTACGGACCATACGGACATAATCTTCCACAGAATTTTCCCCGATGTAGGTGTTGATAGCGGACAACCCCTGTGCTACAGCGCCACTTCTCTCCATGGCGGCCTTGTCGCACAGCAGAACGGTCTGGTCGTCGCCCAACCATTTTTTTACCTCAAATGCAGTACCGCAGGCAGCCATGCCGCCGCCGACGATCAAAACATCAACTTCACGCTCTTCTACTTCAGGGTCCCTAATTACCTTACGTTCGCCCTGGGGTTTATTCGGTAATGCCATATTGCATCCTCCTTATTTTCATTATGGATGTATTGTTGTCATGATGTGTGCTTGCTAATAATTGACTTTTACACCAATTGATCCGCAGCGGGTCGACATAGTTCTTTTCCATCGGCTTCCTCTGTCGACAGAAGCGGCCCTTCCAAATCCTGGCCTTTGAGGTCCAGATACGCATTGGCAGTTCCTTCAGCCGTGGTACGGATGGGGAACTTAAAGCGTTTGATGGTCCCATTTCTGAACTTGCAGGTCCACATCACATCTTCGGTACCGAGCATTGGCATTACACTGCTTCCCAGGGGTACAAAATCTGAATATCCGCGAACTTCGATTGCCTGGGTGGGACAAATCTTGACACATGAAAAACATTCCCAGCACTGATCGGGCTCCTGGTTGTAAGCTTTCATCTCATTGGGTTCTAGAACCATCAGGTCGTTGGGACAAATATACTCACAAGCCGTCTTGTCCCCGCCCTTGCAGCCGTCACATTTTTCCTGAATTACAAAACTTGGCATTTATGATACCTCCTAAGTATGCTTTGTAAAATAAAAGTTGTCTACAATACGCTACTATTCCATTTTGGAATAAAACCTTTAGCCGCCACACCTCCCTTCTAGACCAAACTCATTGTATTTTTGTCTAATTTTTTGTTTTCCCGCTTGGTTTCGCTATAATATTTTCCAGTAATCATCCGTCATCAAAAATATTTATAGAGATATAGGCCCGTTGTTGAACCGTTGAATATCACTGCCTTTTATTTTTTAAAGAGGTGGATTTCCCTTAAAAATCAGCACGATACCAAAGATCCAAGGTAGAATCAATATCATTCAGTATGGGGCTTGTCAAGAACTTTTGGGCCTGCGAATTCCAAACCTATTGTTTTATGGACGCCGGTTGATTCATTGTCCATATGTTGAAATTTTCGACTATATTTTACCATATATAGTAGTGTTTCATTAGAAGCAGTCAGTCGTCTGTGTGAACCGTTTTCCTTTCTCAATATCCGGGTTATCAAACACCTTCTGTACAAGTATCCGCTTCTAATGCATATGATAAATTTATTGACTTTCAAAGGCAATCCGGTTTCAAAGGGGACCATGGAAAATGAACTCACATCCCTTTCGCTTGATACGCCCTTCAGGTTTGCCTGTCATGACAGGGTGGCCTGCTTCAATGAATGTTGTCACGACCTCAACCAGTTTTTGACCCCGTACGATATTCTGCGGTTGAAAAACGGCCTTGGGCTGACGTCTTCCGCATTCCTTGAGCAATACACCACTCAGCACACAGGGCCCGAAACAGGGCTGCCCATTGTCGCGCTCAAACCTGAAATCGATTCCGGGATGGCCTGCCCGTTTGTCAGGCCTGCCGGATGCAGTGTGTATGCCCACCGCCCCTCTTCGTGCAGAATCTACCCCATTGCCCGGGCCATCACGCGGTCGCGGGAAACGGGCCGCATCGTGGAACACTATGCCCTGCTCCAAGAACCCCACTGCCTCGGGCACGGGCAGGACACATTCCAGACAGTCCGCGAGTGGGTTGCGAACCAGGAGCTGGCGGTTTACAACGAATTCAATGATTTGCTCATGGAAATCATCGCCCTGAAAAACCAAAAAGGGACGGAACCGCTGGGCATGAAACCCCGGCTCGCTTTTCACACTGCGCTCTATGACCTCGATTCGTTCAGGACCCAGGTTTTTGAAAAGGATCTGTTGGATGATGGCGCCGGCCTGGACCTTGACCTGCTGGAACAGGCGCGGGAAGATGACATCGCCCTTCTGCGCATCGGGCATG
>JAOZRT010000169.1:6653-9979 GCA_029940035.1 Desulfobacterales bacterium | reverse complement strand
ATGGATTCCCGCCTTCGCGGGAATGACGCTAAAGGAAGTTTTAAGACTTTTACGAAACCTTCAGTTTTTCACCTAAATTTTTGTAATTATAATTTAAGACAGAAGTTCAAATGTAACCCATGGCGTCTATGAAACCATAGGAGATACAACCACGTGACCACCACACCCGACAAAGTCATCTACTCCATGATCAGGGTCAGCAAGTATTATGACAAGCAAGCCGTGTTAAAAGATATTTCCCTGTCCTATTTTCATGGCGCCAAAATAGGCGTCCTGGGGCTGAACGGATCTGGAAAATCCACCCTTCTGCGCATCATGGCAGGCAAGGACACCCTTTTCAACGGTGAAACTATCCTGTCCAAAGGTTTTACCATCGGCTACCTCGAACAGGAGCCACTGGTGGCTGTGGATAAAAACGTCCGCGAAGTGGTGGAGGAAGGTGTTCAGGAAACCGCAAGCCTGCTAAAGGAGTTCGAAGAGATCAACAACCGTTTTGCAGAGCCCATGGACGACGATGCCATGGACAAGCTGATTCAGCGTCAGGGGGAGGTTCAGGAAAAACTCGATGACCTGGATGCCTGGGACCTCGATTCACGGCTGGAGATGGCTATGGACGCCCTGCGGTGCCCTCCTGGAGAAACCCGGGTCAAGGTGCTGTCCGGCGGCGAAAAACGCCGTGTGGCCCTGTGCCGTTTGCTGCTGCTGCAGCCTGATATCCTCCTCCTGGACGAACCCACCAACCATTTGGATGCGGAGAGCGTTGCCTGGCTGGAACACCACTTGCAACAGTATCCGGGGACTGTCATTGCCGTAACCCATGACCGCTATTTCCTGGACAACGTCGCAGGCTGGATACTCGAACTGGATCGGGGGTACGGTATTCCCTGGAAAGGTAATTATTCCTCATGGTTGGAGCAGAAATCCGAGCGCCTGCGCAGGCAGGAGAAAGCTGAGAGCGCCCGCAGGAAAACCCTGGACCGGGAGCTCGAATGGATACGCATGGCCCCCAAGGGGCGTCATGCCAAGAGCCAGGCCCGGGTGAACGCCTATGAAAAACTGATGACCCAGGAAACCCGAAAGCAGGACAAGGAACTGGAGCTCTACATCCCGCCCGGACCCCGGTTGGGTGATGTGGTCATCGAAGCCGAAGGGGTTACCAAGGGCTTCGGGGAGCGCCTGCTCATGGAATCCATGCAATTCAAGCTGCCCCCGGGGGCTATCGTGGGCATTATCGGCCCCAACGGGGCCGGCAAAACCACGCTTTTCAGAATGATCACCAAACAGGATCATCCGGACCAGGGCGCCTTGCGCATCGGTGACACCGTGCAGCTGGCTTACATCGACCAGGATCGTGAACTGGACCCGCAAAAGAGCATCTGGGAAGAGATCAGCGGCGGGCAGGAGCAGATGGAGATCGGTGGCAGGCAGGTCAACTCGCGTGCGTATGTGGCGCGGTTCAACTTTTCCGGCTCCGAGCAGCAGCGCAAGGTAGGGGACCTGTCCGGTGGACAGCGCAACCGGGTGCACCTGGCCAAAATACTGAAGGAGGGCGCCAATGTTTTGCTGCTGGATGAGCCGACCAACGACCTGGATGTCAACACGTTGCGAGCCCTGGAGGAAGGCCTGGAAAATTTTGGGGGCTGTGCAATCGTGATCAGCCATGATCGCTGGTTTTTGGATCGCATCGTAACCCATATCCTGGCCTTTGAGGGGGACAGCCAGGTGGTGTTCTTCAATGGCAACTGGACCGAATACGAGGCTGACCGCAGGCAACGCCTGGGTGCTGATGCCGATGTGCCGCAAAGGATTCGGTATCGGCAGTTGACACGATAAAAGGGGTAAGCTGATAGCTGATAGGTCATAGCAGATAGCAGCCTATGCGCTATGACCCGTCATCTATGAGCTCATTTTTATCTACAGGTAGAGAAAATTAATTATGATAACATCTTACAAAGGTATTCAGCCCGTGATTCATGAGAAAGCCTTCATCGCAGAAGGTGTTGTGGTGATCGGCAATGTGGAGATAAAGCAGAATGCCAGTCTATGGTACGGGACAATTGCCCGGGGGGACATCGAGGCCATCGTCATCGGCGAAGATACCAATATCCAGGACAACAGCACCCTTCACACGGAATATGGCTTTCCGCTCGTGATCGGCAGGAATGTCAGTGTCGGTCACAATGCCGTGGTCCACGGGTGCACTGTCGAAGACGACTGCCTGATCGGCATCGGGGCGATCATACTGAACGGTGCCCACGTGAAAAAAGGCAGTGTCGTGGCAGCCGGTTCGGTGGTCCGGGAAGGGCAGGTTGTCGGGCCTTTTCAAATGGTGGCCGGGACACCGGCCAAGGTGAAGCGGGAACTCGATGAGGAGAGCCTGAAGCCTTTTCTCCAACCCGCGAAAAACTATCTGCGCCATGCAGCAGGGCATCGGGGTATTGAAATTAAATAGGATGTAGATACCCGGTCCAGAGGACCAGGTTTTAATACTGGAGTAAATATCAATATTAATCAATAGTTAACAATTAATAGTTAATTAATAACATTAGGAAAGGTAAACTCAAAAGACAAACATTTGAAACGGAGGTCATACAATGAACACTGCAAAGAAGATCCTGGTTCTATTGGGAAGTCCCCGCAAGAAAGGCAACAGCACGACACTTGCCAAACAGATCGTTCAGGGAGCGGAATCCGCAGGTGCTGAAGTGGAAACGGTCTATCTGAACGGTCTGAATATCAAACCCTGTCAGGGCTGCTATGCCTGCAAAAAGAAAGACAGCAAAGGCTGTGTCGTGGATGACGATATGCAGTCCTTATATCCAAAAATAACAGCGTCAGATGCAATGGTCATTGCCACGCCGGTGTACTGGTTCAACATGACCGCCCAGACCAAGATTTTCATGGATCGCTGTTTCGGCCTGTTCGATGCGAGTTTTACCGTGAATCCCCTGTACAAAAAACAAATTGCCATTGCCATGAGCTACGGTGATACCGATCCCTTCAACTCGGGCTGCGTAAATGCCTTGCGCAGCTTTCAGGACGCCTTCCGTTATGTGGGCGCCAGGATTGCAGGCATGGTTTACGGCAGCGCCGAGGAACCGGGCGAAATTTCTTCAAATGCCGTGTTGATGCAGCAGGCCGAGGATCTTGGCAAAAAGCTGGGCCGCGTCTGAAGCACCAGAGGACGGAAGCCGGAGAACAGAACAACAGAAGACGGAGGAAAGAGGTCAGAGCCCCGGAAGTCAAAGTGTCAGAGGACGGAAGGCTCTTCAGGGCTGGATGCATTACACCAATTGCCCCCAGGATCAAACATGCAGAAAAACCAG
>JAOZRT010000169.1:0-6553 GCA_029940035.1 Desulfobacterales bacterium | reverse complement strand
AGGGCTGGATGCATTACACCAATTGCCCCCAGGATCAAACATGCAGAAAAACCAGGTGCCAGATATCAGGAATACTTCAGCAAAAAGTGACAACTTTTAATCAGGACTTAACCCCTCAGAGCCCCAGGGGACGGAAGATAGAGGAACGTCTAACATCGAATATTGAACACTGAACATCGAACGGTTTACTTTTGGCTGATGGTCCAAAAAGGCTGAACGCTATGAGTTGGCAAGCCACATTCGACGTTGGACGTTGGGTGTTCAATGTTCATTTTTGGAAGACAAATATGGAAGACAGGTTGATAAAAGTCTAAAAACAGTGACAACTTTTTTAAGATTTCAGTACGAACATATAAAGAGTTCTTTTCGTATTTCTTAGAGGCTTAGTGTCTTCGTGGCAGATTAATCTCAATTTCCTTTGATTCAGTCATGGTGCTGTCTCATCCGGTTTTACGATGTGTAGAGCGTGCCAATCACTGGCCAGGTCCATTGCCCGCTGCTGCACGCATGGCCAGGTTGATGTCCAGCTTCTCCAGGGACAATTTGACCACGTCCGCGGTTTGCGGGTGCTTTTCCATGTAATCTGTAAAAAAAGCTTGCACAGCCTCGGGGTTTTTCATGCCGGCCAGGGGGACGACGCCGGCAATGACCCGCTCGTACAGCAGGGGGTGAAAGACTTCGAGCGCCTCTACATGCTCCAGAAACCAGTCCCACATCAGGGGCATGGCGTGCGGGTTGAGGCACAGGGCCACCAGCGGGATGAACCTGTTGCGGTCTGGAACGTGTTCCAGGGTGTAATCACAGGTTTTCCGGATCAATTCCGGATCTTTCTGGCTGCCCAATGCCATGAGAATGTTCATGCGCTCATGTTCGCTGTCGGTTGCTTCCAGCCGTCGGCACAGAATTTTGAAGTCTTTTGCACCTCCCTGGAGAATCCCCGCCTGCATGACACTGCGCGCCAGGTCAGGGTGGATTGAACCATTGTCAACAAAGGCTCTGAACTGATCCGACGTAAACGTAAGCACATTTTCCTCTTCATTAAGGGCCGCATGCCACAGCATTTGCTCCCTGAGCGTGGCTAGGGTTTGCGGCTCTCCCTCGTGCGGTTCATAACCGATGCGTTCAAGGGTTCGCAACGTGAATGAGCTGCCTGTCCGGGCCAGGCAGGGCCACCAGTCATCCCCCAGCACCAGGCTTGCGGAAAACAGGTTGGCATCGATGCTGGTCAAAGGGAGATCGTCAATTTCCCGGTCATAGCTGTCGAGAAGGGCCAGATAGTCAGGCATGGATGCCAGGCCGGCCCTTACCATGGCAAAGAAATCATTCTGTACCCCCCAACGGTCTTCGGGCGGCATACCCTGTTCGCGGATGAGGCGGGCCAGGGCTTCCACATCGGAAGGGGTTGTGTAGCGCACCCTGTAAAATCCTGTCTGGCCGGCATTGATCTTGAATGCCTCCACCTGGTCATCCAATGGGATGGTTTTGAGCGGCTGATCCAGCATGACGGTCTGGCGCCGGGCATTTTGGTTGGCATCAAATAGGTCTATGACCACGGGGATGGGCCAGTGTGCATCTGACTGAAGGGGGAGATAGGTGAAGCGTTGCTGGGTAAGGGTCAGGGTGTTTCCGTCCCGGCATGCTTCCACCAGGGGAAACCCCGGCTGCATGATCCACTGCTCCACCATGGCGGTAACCGGCTGGTCCGAGGCGGCTTCAAAGGCTTCCCACAGGTGGTGGCTTGAGGCGCAGGCGTATTTATGGGCCTGCAGGTAGTGCTGCAGCCCGGATCGAAAATTGTCCGCACCGATGTAGCCTTCGATCTGGCGCAGCAGGCTGCCCCCCTTGCTGTAGATGATCGGGGCGGTGCTGGTGTTGATTACCACGTGTTCTCCGCCGGGGATTTCGACGGGGATGGTTTCCCTGAGGGCATCGCGCACCATGGCTGTATCGGTCTGCCCTTGCAGAAACTGGTCCCAGGTGCCCCACTCGGGGTAATAGTGGTCCACGATCCCGTAGCCGAAATAGGTGGCAAAGCTCTCGTTGAGCCACAGGTATTTCCAGTCTGCCGGCGTCACCAGGTTGCCAAACCACTGGTGGACGATTTCGTGGGCAGTCACTTCGCAGATGCGTTGTTCGCCCAGGGCGGACGTATGCTGCGGGTCGTGCAGCAAAAGGTTTTCACGAAACGTGATGGCCCCCCAGTTTTCCATGGCGCCAAAGGCAAAGTCCGGTATGGCGATCAGGTCCATTTTGGTCAGAGGGTAGGGGATGCCATAGTAGGACTCGCAAAATTGCAGGGCTTTGCGGCCAAAGGTTACCCCAAAGCCGAGTCGTTCGGCCAGTCCTGGCAGGGCAATACCCTTCACGCGCCGGTCCTGTTCGTCCTCGAAGGTGTCAAACTCACCAACACCGAAAAACAGGAGATAGGTGGACATGCGGGGGGTGCGTTCAAAGCGGAATAGAGTTTTACCGTTGTCCTGGGGTTCCTGGGTTGTTACGGCGCCGTTGGATATGGCCGTGAGCCCCGGGGGCGTGACGATTTCGATGTCAAAGGTTGCCTTGTGCAAGGGATGATCCATACAGGGCAGGGCGCGCCGTGCATCGCTTTCCTGGAACTGGGTCACGGCGATGTGGCGGGTGCTGTGATCCGCGGTGTAGGCGCTGCGGTAAAAGCCGGCCATTTTATCGTTGATCTGGCCGGTGTAGGTGATCCTGACATCCACCATGCCCTTTACGGGAGAAGAGGGTATTATACGTAGCGTTTCTTTTTCCGGCACCAGGCAGAACGTGCAGGGCCGCCATTGATCAGCGTCTTTGATGGTGCATTCCCACACAGCCAGTTCGAGGCAGTTGAGGAGAATCTCTTCAGCCGGTTCAGCCATTTCAAATTGGATATCCACGCGGCCGTCAAAGGTAAAATTATCAAGATCCGGTTCCAGGTGCAGGTCGTAGTGCAGGGGCTTCATTTGTGGTTTCTCCTTAGCTCGAATATTTAGAGATTCATTCATCGCAATGGTATTGGTATAGGGTAATGGTTGCGCGTTGCGGGTTACGGGTTTCAGGTTTCTGGTGTCAGGTCGTCCCAAGCCATCAGCAAATAGTTAAAAATATTGGACAGGATTAACAGGATCTACATGATATTATTGGGTTCAAGGTAAAAGGTAAAGGGTATAAGGAGCTATGCGCTAATAGCTCATAGGTCAAGTCCTGATTAAAAGTTATCACTTTTACCAGACTTCTTGCCTCTGGGATTCTGTTTAACATAGGCAGGCACAAGACCTGCCCCTACAAGCTTCTGCCCTCTGGAGGTCCGAATTTCGGTCCTCCGTTCTCTGTGGCTCCAAGATTCTGAAGCTCTGGGGCTCTGTGGTTCTGGGTTTCTGGCCTCCGCCCTCCGATCTCTGAAAAAACTCCCTGCTCCTTACTACTTACTCCCTACTGTAGATCTCCCGGGCTGCAAGTTTTTCTAGACTGTTATCATACTCTTTTACCACATTCGGCCACAAAAATGACCTCATTTCCATGGCCAGTTGATTCAGAATCGTTTCACATGGCTGGAAATCAGCGACAAGGGTTGTCAACTTTTCCACGAGGTCGTGTTTGTGGTTGTATAAAAAATGGCCATGAAAGGCTTCCGGCAGTATTTCAGGGTAGGCAAGGCGGTTCGGCAACAGGGGAGCACATCCCATGATCATGGCCTCCACCATGGACATGCCGTAATTTTCCTGAAGGGCCGTGCTGACCACAATGGCGCCTTTCTGCAACCAGGTTTCATATTCCGGCCGCTCGGTTACATAGCCATACTGCAGGATTTTGGTTTTTAACTGTCGCCCGGCTCTTTCAAAGGCCTCGGGTATCTTGCCGAAATTTTCACCCATGAGGGCCAGGCGGAAATCAAGCCCCTTGGCTTCCAGGGCTTCAATGGCCTCCACAAAGGTTTCACAGTTCTTGTCAAACCCCCAGCGGTGGTTCCAGATGATCAAGGGCGGCTGGGTTTGTCTGTGTGCACGGGTTGTCTTTTTTTCATCCAGGGTGATGCCGGGGTAAAGCACATTTGATTTCTTTTGGATTTTCCGGACGATATTCCCGGGTCTAAAGTCGCGCCCCCGATTGAGAAACTCCGGAACGGCTTTCAGAAAGGCGTTCTGGTGGAAACAGGAGTTGAAGACCACCTGATCAGCAGCCAGGGCCGTGGATATATTGATGATGCCGAGTTGAAAAGCACCCTTGTCGCCCGGCGGTTGGGGATAGGTGATCTGGTTCTCGTGAAAATATGCCATCACCGGTGGGCAGGGCTGGCCCACCAGTGCCTTGAAGTCGCTCAGGTTGAACAGGTCGCTGACGATGAGCCCGTCATACGGTTCCAGGGAAGGGATGGCCTCGACCACGTGCAGGGCCGCACCGAGCATGCGCCAGCGCCAGTTTTCTCCGGGCATTGACAAAATGTCGATTTCATGGGAGGAGCATGCGGCAAGCCCTTCGGCAAAGAGCCTGTGCGACCCCTGGAAAAACGATTCTATGAAAAGAAAGCGCATATTCGTACACAGTACTTACATTTTCTCAATGACAACTCAAAACAAAAAAAGCGCTGTGACGACTCACCGTCTCTACATGGCCCCCATGAAGGGGTTTACGGACTGTGTGTTCAGACAATCGTTTGCAGCGTATTTCCACGGCTTTGACCTGGCCATCGCTCCCTTTATCGCCAGCGTGCGGGATTGCCCGGTGCGGCGCAGGCACGTCCGGGATGTCTGGCCTGAAAACAACACCCGGCTGAGGGTGGTGCCTCAGATACTCAGCAAGGTTGCCTCGGATTTTGCGGCAATGGCCAACTTTCTTTACGACATGGGCTACGATACCGTCAACTGGAATCTGGGCTGCCCATCACCCATGGTGGCCTCAAAAAAGCGGGGATCGGGCCTGCTGCCGCACACAGACAGAATCGATGCCTTTCTCGATCATGCGCTTGCGGTCATGAAGGGGAGGCTCTCCCTGAAAGTAAGACTGGGGTGGGAGACCAGCGCGGAAATTTTCAGGCTGGCGCCGGTGCTGAACCGTTACCCTCTCAAAGAGGTCGTCATCCATCCCAGAACCGGGCGGCAGGCCTACGAGGGGGGCGTTGACCTGGACGCCTTTCAAGCGTGTCAACCGATCATCAATCACCCGGTGGTATACAACGGGGATATCCGCACCCTTGAGGATTTTCAGAGGATCTCCCGGCGATTTGCCAATATCGAGCGCTGGATGATCGGCAGGGGCTTTCTGGCAGACCCTTTTCTGCCGGATACGATCAAAGCCGGGCAGGATAGGATAGAAGGCAAGCTTCAGAGGCTGCAACAATTTCATGAAGCCTTGTTCCACGCCTATGCCGAAAGGTTGAAAGGGCCTTCCCACCTTTTAAAAAAAATGAAGGGATTGTGGCGCTATCTATCCCTGTCCTTTGAACCGTTTGACAAAACGCTGAAAAAGATGAAAAAGTCAACCCGGCCTGAGCACTATCTGGATCTGGTGAATCGCTTCTTTGAGACCGAGGCAACGCTAATCAGAAAAAAGGAGAAGGGCCATTAAGAACAGGCACCATGAATTAATTGCCATTCACATTGCGGTCATGCTGTTCGGTGTGGCTGGATTGTTTGGTAAATTTCTGCAGCTGAACCCGGCGATGATTGTGTTCGGTAGAACGCTGTTTGCCAGCATTGCCCTGGTATTGGTGCTGCTGATCCTGAAAACCGATTTACGTGTGAAAAGCGGCCGGCATCTCCTGGGATTTGTCTGCATGGGAGCGATTCTGGCGGTGCATTGGACGTCTTTTTTTCATGCGGTTCAGATTTCCACCGTGGCCATTGCTCTTTTAACCTATTCTTCCTTTCCTATTTTCGTAACCTTTCTGGAACCGTTTGTATTTGGAGAAAGGATGCGAATTCTGGATATAGTGGTTTCACTGGTCGTTTTCCTGGGGCTCGTGCTGATCATTCCGGAGTTCAACCTGGCCAACAACCTTACCCAGGGGGTTGTCTGGGGCACCTTTTCAGGATTTACCTTTGCCGTTCTTTCCATCTTGAACCGCAAGTTTGTTGCCGAGTATTCAGCGCTTACCGTAACCCTGTACCAGGATGGGTTCGCATGCCTGATGCTGCTGCCCTTTTTGGGCGGTCCGGTATTGGCATTGTCCTTAAGTGACTGGCGCTGGCTGATTCTGCTGGGTGTGGTCTTTACCGCTCTGGCGCATTCGTTGTTCATCTGGGGGATGCGCGTGGTAAAAGCGCAACTGGCAGGCATGATCGCCTGCTTGGAACCGGTCTATGGGATACTGGTCGCCCTGGTGATGCTGCACGAGATTCCGTCTGCAAGGGAAATTATCGGTGGGGTGGTGATTATCGGCTCTATCGTCTACGCCACCAGGAACGCCAATGCAAACGGGTAGGTTATAGTCCTTGCGCATGGTAGCGATTCAAATTTATTATTTCACCGCAGAGTCGCAGCGGGCGGTGAGATACGTCAGGCCCTTTCAGGGCCAATATCATGCCACCCTTTTTAGGGGTGGTAGTTGACT
>JAOZRT010000168.1 GCA_029940035.1 Desulfobacterales bacterium | reverse complement strand
AAGGGATCATGGTGGACTGCTCGCATGCCAATTCCAAAAAGAAATACCAGGGCCAGGCCATTGTGTGGAAAAATATCGTGGACCAGTATATCAACGGCAACGATGCCATTGTCGGCATGATGCTGGAAAGCCATCTGCACGAGGGCAACCAGAAATTTTCAAAAGACCTTGACCAGTTAAAATATGGTGTGTCCATCACCGATGAGTGCATCTCCTGGGAAACCACGGAGAAGCTGGTCCGCTACGCCCATGAAAAACTGGGGCGCCTGCGGCACAGTACGCTGACCTACGGCGGTCCGGCAGGAATGAAACCCTTGGATAAAATTCAGGAGCCCCTCTGGTGAAAACGCTCAGCATACAGGGAGGCCGGGGGCAGTCGGATATCCACGTAGGCGAGTCCCTGGATAATCTGAAACATTATGTTCCTGAGAACAGGCGCATCATCATCATTACCGACAGCGTTGTCCGGGACCTGTACGGGAAGCGGTTTCCGTCTGGCGACGTGATATCCATCGGAATTGGTGAGAAGATCAAAACCCTGGCGACCCTTGAACACATTTTTCATCGACTGATTGAGATGGAAGCAGATCGGTCGGTCTTCATTGTCGGAATCGGTGGGGGTATTGTCTGCGACACTACCGGGTTTGCGGCTTCACTTTACCTCAGGGGCGTAGATTTCGGGTATGTGTCCACAACACTCCTGGCCCAGGTGGATGCCAGCGTCGGGGGCAAGACCGGCGTGAATTTCGGCGGCTACAAAAATATGGTGGGGGTGTTCAACCAGCCCGGGTTTGTGATTTGTGACCCAGCCCTTTTGGAAACACTCCCGGCAAAGGAGATTGCCTGCGGGTTTGCCGAAATCGTCAAGCACGCCATCATTGCCGATGCGGACATGTTCGCCTTTCTCGAGCAGAACAGCCCAAAGGCCCTGGTCCTGGAGCGGTCGGTGATCCAGCGCCTGGTTTTTGAATCCGTGGACATCAAGGCCGGGGTCGTCGAACAAGATGAAAGGGAACAGGGCGAGCGCCGCAAACTCAATTTCGGCCACACCTTCGGCCATGCCATCGAAAAAACCGCCAGCCTGCGCCATGGGGAAGCCGTTAGCCTGGGCATGGTGATCGCCGGGGCCCTTTCCGTGGAAAAGGGGCTGCTGCACCCTGACGAGCAGGGTAGAATCGTTGCTTTATTGAAAAGCCTGGGGCTCCCGGTCCGCATGGAGGTGGACAAGCAGGCTGTGCTGGATGCCATGCAAAAGGACAAAAAACGGCAGGGCGACAGCATCAAGTTCGTGCTGGCCGACGGGTTGGGCCAGGCATTGGTTCAGGATGTGAGTCTGCAAGAACTGGCCGATGTCGTCAAGCGCCTTTAATACCAGAATACCAGAGCCCCAGAACTCCAGAACTCCAGAGCCCCAGAGGACGGAGGACTGAGGCCCAGAGGACAGAGCCACAGAGACCAGAGCCCCAGAGGACAGAGGACAGAGGCCAGAACATCAGAAGGTAAGAAGGTGAGTTGACGGTAGTCTGTCGTCAGTGGCCGGAAGAACATCTCAGAAAGTAAACCGAAACCTGAAACCAGACACCCGAAACCAGGTGATAGTGACAACTTTTGATCAGGACTTGATTGTTTTGGATAAAAACAACAGCACGCAGAAAAACAACCCCACCGAGCTGTTCGGTGTGTTCGGGAATCCCGTGGCCCACAGCCTGAGCCCGGTCATGCACAACCAAGCGTTTGCCTGCACGGGGTACAATGGCGTGTATCTTCCCTTTCACGTGGAAAAGATCGAACCGGCGGTCATGGCCATAAGAACGCTGGGCATCAGAGGCATCAGCGTCACCCTGCCGCACAAGGTCGGGGTAATGAAATATCTCGACCGTCTGGACCCCCTGGCAGAGCGTATCAAGGCGGTCAACACCATTGTGAATGCGGACGGGATCCTCATTGGTTGTAACACCGACTGCTTTGGGGCTGTCAGTGCCCTGGTGCAGCATACGGATATCAAAGGCAAGGACATTGCCATTATCGGCGCGGGCGGGGCTGCGCGGGCCATCGGCTGGGGGATCGTGGATGCCGGCGGCAAGGTGACCGTGGTAAACCGTTCCGCTGAAAAAGGCGAACAACTGGCCCGGGATCTGTCCGCGGGTTTCGTGCCGCTGGACAAGGCCGACGAGCTGGAGGCCGACATTCTCGTCAACACGACACCTGTGGGCATGCACCCCGGCATCGACGATATGCCGGTTTCGAAACGTATATTCCGCCGGGGAATGCTGGTGATGGACATTGTTTACACGCCCCTTAAAACCGAATTTTTGAAGCAGGCCCGGGCAGCGGGAAGCCGGACCATTGACGGGCTGACCATGTTTGTGCTGCAGGGGGCCCGCCAGTTCGAATTGTGGACCGGCCTGGAGGCGCCGGTGGATGTCATGCGCGAGGCAGTGCTCGAACAGCTGAATAGCCCCAACCGAATCTATTATCAGGAATATTCATATTGAGCAGTATTGAGATAAAACCCCATCTTGTCCAACCCTGTACGGTCAGCGTGCCCGGGTCCAAGAGCTATTCTCACCGGATGCTGATGGCAGCGGCACTTTCAAACGGAACGTGCACGGTGCACAACTGCCTTAAGAGCGATGATACGCGTTTTACCATCAAGGCTCTGAAGCAAATGGGTGTGCAAATCGAAGACAACGGACAGGGGTTGTCAATCAAAGGGATGAGCGGCCGTTTTGATGCCAGTGGGGAACCCGTATTTCTGGGGAATTCCGGTACGTCCATGCGCCTTCTGACAGCGTTGGCTGCCCTGGGAAAAGGGACATATGTTCTGACCGGTAGCGGGCGTATGCAGGCGCGGCCCCTTGATGACCTTTTGGAGGGGCTCGGCCAGATCGATGTACCTGTGCAGTCAATGAAGGGCAACGGATGCCCACCCGTGGCGGTGACCGGGGGTTCTGCAATAGGCGGGAGCATGCAGCTGCGCTGCGGAACCAGCAGCCAGTATTTGTCCGCCATCCTGCTGATTGCGCCGTGTACCCGCAAGGGTGTTGAAATCGAGGTTGTCGAAGGGCCGGTATCCAAGCCCTATATCGACATGACCGTCCATGTGATGGCGCAATTCGGTATTCATGTGGAACGGTCGGGATACACCTGTTTCAAGGTTGCAGGCGGCCAGGCCTATCGTCCCGGAAGGTATGTTGTCGAACCGGACTGCTCCCAGGCCGGCTATTTCTGGGCGGCGGCAGCCGTCACCGGAACCGGGGTCAAGGTTGAGGGGGTCACGTTGGATTCCCTGCAGGGCGACATACGGCTGCTGCAGCTGTTTGAGGCCATGGGATGCCGGGTCCAACAGGAAGAAGACGGACTCCGGCTGACTGGGGGATCGCTAAACGCCATAGACGTGGACATGTCGGATATGCCGGACATGGTGCCCACCCTGGCGGTGGTGTCTGCATTCGCCCGCGGGACCACGCGGATCAGAAACGTAGCCCACCTCAGGGTCAAGGAGAGCGACCGCCTGGCATCCGTGGCCGACGGACTGACCCGCATGGGCATAACTGCGACTTGCACGGAAGATGGTCTGGTGGTGGAGGGCGGCCGGCCGCACGGTGCTGAGATCGACACATATGACGATCACCGCATTGCCATGAGTTTTGCCGTGGCCGGGCTGGTGACGCCGGGTGTCATCATCCGCGACGAGCGTTGCGTTGAAAAATCGTTCCCCGACTTTTGGGAAGTATTCGGGGTACTTTAAAAGGACCATTTGAACCGCGAAGACGGAAAGGCCAAAACCAGAGGACGGAGACCATCTTTAACTGCGCGCAAAGATCGCAAAGGATTTTATCACATTTAGGATTTTGCTACCCGCAGGGTCGAAGGTTTTGTCGAATCGTAATCTGCCTGTTAGTTTATTTAGACTGGCAGTCACCCGATTCGACAAAAAAAGATCTTCTTGGCGTCCTTGGCTTGAGCGAAGCGAGCGGTTAGGTTAGGGAGCGGAGGACGTAACCCGGCACCAAGCTATACAGCATTTATTGTGACAACTTTTAATCAGGACTTGACCAGTGTCAGAGACGGAAGACTAAATGCCAAAGGCTCTGATTTCTGTCTTCTGATTTCTGACTTCTAGATAGTTGGCGTTTTAGCGGTTCAATGAATTAGCCATATGAACATAATAATGTAATGATGAATATAATCCTGATAGGCTACCGCTGTTCGGGCAAAACATCGGTGGGGAAGCACCTGGCCCGGAAACTGGGGTGGCCGTTTGTGGACACGGACGACCGGCTGAAGGAGAAGGACGGCCGTTCTGTAAAAGATATTGTCGAGGAGGACGGCTGGGAAGGCTTCCGACGGCTGGAACAGGAGGTGATCCAGGAAGTATGCTCCCGGGACGGCACGGTGATCGCCACCGGCGGCGGGGCCATTATAGATTCCGCAAATGTCGCGGTAATGCAAAAAAGCGGTCGCGTGGTGTGGCTGAAGGTGTCCCCGCCAACAGTGCAACAGCGCATGGACCGGGATGATAACACGGATGAGCAGCGCCCGGCCTTGACATCAAAGGGCCTTTATGACGAAATTATTGACGTGTTGAAGGCTAGGACGCCTCTCTATGAGCGGGCTATGGATGTGTCCATTAACACGGACAACAAAGACACAGTGAAGATCGTGGATGCCATCATCCGGGAAATATTTTCTGGAAGCTATTTTGAGAATGACAACTAAATGTTGGAGTGATTCTATATGTCTAGTTCTTTTGGACAGGTATTGAAGGTAACCACTTTTGGTGAATCCCACGGCAGGGGCGTTGGCGTGGTGATCGACGGCTATCCTGCGGGCATTGCTTTGCAGGAAGAAGATATCCAGGTTCAACTGGACCGCCGGCGTCCGGGTCAGAGTCATCTGACGACGGACAGGGGCGAAGCGGACAAGGTGGCTCTATTGTCGGGGGTCGAGCACGGCAAGACCCTAGGGGTACCCATCACGCTTTTCGTGGCCAACAAGGACCAGCGGCCCGGGGACTACCAGAGCCTCCGGTCGGTTCCCCGGCCGTCGCATGCCGATTACACCTACCAGGTCAAATACGGCACCCGCTCATCGAGCGGCGGCGGACGGGCCAGTGCCCGGGAGACCATTGCACGCGTGGCAGCCGGGGCCGTGGCCGAAAAAATGATCCGGCATTTAGCCGGCATCGATATTGTGGCCTGGGTCAGTTCGGTGGGATTGTTGGATGCTCCGGCATTTGACCGGGCTGACATCAGCCGTGTGGATGTGGATTGCCATGCAGTGCGCTGCCCCCACCCGGAGACAGCCGAGGCCATGGCTGGCATTATTATGGAGGCTAAAGATCAGGGCAATTCCCTGGGCGGTATGATTACCTGTGTCTGCCGGAATGTTCCGGCTGGCCTGGGAGAGCCTGTGTTCGACAAGATGGAGGCCCTCTTGGCGCACGCCATGCTTTCCATTCCGGCCACCAAAGGATTTGAGATTGGGTCGGGATTTGCGGGGACCCGCATGCGCGGTTCCGAGCACAACGACCCTTTTGTTCGCAAGGGAGACCATTTGGGGACGGCTACCAACAACAGCGGCGGAGTGCAGGGCGGTATCACTAACGGCGAGCCGATTGTTTTCAAGGTTGCCTTTAAACCGGTGGCCACCATCGGTCTGGAACAGCAGACCGTTAATTTTGACGGCAACGCAACAATGCTGAAAGCGAGGGGGCGTCATGACCCCTGTGTTCTGCCCCGTGCCGTGCCCATCGTGGAGGGTATGACAGCCCTGGTGCTGGGGGATATGCTGCTGCAGCAGAAGATGCGAGAGACGGTTCAACATGCGGTTCGCTGAACGGATTGGCCAAATTAATGCGTCACAGACGGTCTGGTTTACAGCGCTCATACAGAAGCTGAAGCAGGAGGGGCGCGAGATCATCAACTTTGCCGTGGGAGAGCCGGAATATCCCACACCCGGCAGTATTGTCGCTGCCACGCGGGATGCGCTCGAGCAGGGGAAAACCCGTTATGGTCCGGTTGCGGGGCTGGCGGCGCTAAAATCCAGTCTCGCCGGGCAGTTTGAGGGCTTGGACGATAGCAACATCCTGGTGTCCAATGGTTCCAAACAGTGCCTTTATTCCATCTTTCAGGCCCTGTGCGATCCGGGGGATCAGGTTATTATCCCCAGGCCCTACTGGGTCAGCTTTTCCGAGCAGGTCCGGCTGGCCGGGGCTGAACCCGTGTTTGTGGACACCCGGGCGCACCAGCTCGACTGTGAGGGTATTGAAAAGGCCATCACCGGCAGGACCCGGATTATCCTCATCAACAACCCGAACAATCCCACCGGCGCGGTTTATCCACAGGCGGATGTGGAGCGTGTTGCCGGGATTGTCCGGCAACACGATTTGTTGCTCGTGTCCGACGAGGCCTACGCGTTTTTTGTCTATGACAATGCGACCTGCAAGAGCCCCATGGAGATTGACGACCTGCGCGAGCACTGTGTGGTCGTCAGGAGCTTTTCCAAGAGTTACAGCATGACCGGTTTCAGGGTCGGCTATGTGGCTGCCCCGGCCCCTGTCATCCAGGCGTTGTCAAAACTTCAAAGCCACCTGACCGGCAATGTCTGCACCTTTGCCCAGGAGGGAGCCTTGGCAGCGCTCGATCTCGGGGACTCGTTTGTAAGAACCATGCAATCGGACCTGCAACACAAGCGGGATATTGCCTTTCAATATGCCGATAAATTGTTCACGTGCATCAAACCCCGGGGCGCCTTTTACCTGTTTCCGGATGTTTCCGCGCATTTGGGCGAAAGCAGAACAGCAGAAGATCTGGCAGCCATGCTGCTCGAGGAAGTGGGTGTGGCCGTGGTTCCAGGCGAGGCGTTCGGTATGCATAATCATATTAGAATTTCCTATGCCCTGCCTGAAAAGGATTTGATTGCCGGGTTTGAGCGGATAACGGAGGTGCTATGATCGGTATCATCGGTTTTGGACGTTTTGGTAGATTGATGTCCCGATACCTGGCCCGTGATTTCGATGTCACGGTTTTTGACAGCGGCGGCAAAGCGTCTGAAATAGAGCGGACAGGCGCCTCGGCCGCATCCTTTGAACAAGTTTGCCAGGAGGAGATCGTCATTCTACCGGTGCCCATATCTGTTTTCAAGGAGACCCTCGAAAGGATCAAGCCGCTTATCCGTGAGGACGCATTGGTAGTAGACGTCTGTTCTGTCAAAGCCTATCCGGTTTCCCTGATGCAACATATTCTGCCCGAGGGGGTTTCCATCCTGGCGACGCATCCCATGTTCGGGCCGGACAGTGCGGCCCATTCACTAGAGGGACGCAAGATCGTGCTGTGCCAGGAACGCATCGCAGAAGATCGATATCAGAAAATAAAGTCCTATCTGGACGAAAAAGGGCTGCACACCATCGAGGTTACCCCGGATGAACACGACCGCCAGATTTCGGTCAGCCTGGCCCTGACCCATTTCATCGGCAGGTCTCTCTCGGAATTCGGGGCACAACCCCTTTCGATCGACACCGAAGGGTACAAACGACTGCTGCATGTCCTGGAAGTAGTAGAGAACGATACATGGCAATTGTTTGTGGACATGCATCACTACAATCCGTATGCTGGGAAGCACCGGTCGCAAATGATCGCTGCCCTGGACCTGATCAGCAGCAAGCTGGAGGAAAGCATGGAGGAAAGGCATGACTGAGCAGAAAAAAATCATGGTCGTTCACGGACCTAACCTGAACATGCTGGGTAAACGGGAACCCGGGGTGTACGGTACCGCCACCCTGGATGACGTCAATGGAATGCTGGAAGAGCGGGCTTCGGAACTGGGCCTTGTGGTGGAAGCGTTTCAGTCTAACCACGAAGGCGAGATGGTGGATAAAATTCAGGCAGCCGTCGGCACCTGCAATGGCATGATCATCAACCCGGCCGCTTACACCCACACCAGTGTGGCCATCAAAGATGCCTTGCTGTTGCTGGACGTACCAATAATCGAAGTTCACATATCAAATGTGTACAAGCGGGAGTCCTTTCGGCATGTATCGATGGTATCCGACGTGGTGACCGGTAAAATTGTCGGGCTCGGGGTCCATGGGTATAAATTTGCACTTGATGCCCTGGCGGAAATGGTGTAGTTGAGGGAAAGAGAATAGCAACATGCATAAACCAATGAATACACATAACGTTAACTGGTGGTGGCAGGCTGATATAACCGGATCTGCCGACGGGAGTTTTTGCGTTTGATTAAGGGATAACAAATAAATCATACAAGCCGCGGGCAGCCGACACGCCCGCGGCTTTTTTATTTTTTGAAAGGCCGTGGGCAGACCAAGCTCACGGCCTTTTTTTATAGGATTATAGCGTTTGGCACAAAGACACAAAGGTAAAAAGAAAGCTCTTTGTGTCCATTGTGCCTATGTGGTTCCCATTTATACAGGCTTTAAGATCGGTTCATCGGATCAATTCAAAAGGAAGGATAACCTATGCAGATTCGTCAATTTCCTGACAAAGAAATATTTCGCCGACTGGCAAAAGAAAATAATATTGTCCCGGTCTGTAGCGAAATCCTGGCAGACACGGACACGCCGGTGTCGCTGCTGAAAAAATTTCACGGGAACGGCAAACCGGTGTTTCTCCTGGAAAGCGTGGAAGGAGGGGAAAAATGGGGGCGCTACAGCTTCCTTGGCATTTCAGCCAGGTGCCACCTTAAAGTGTACCGGGACTCGGTTACGATCCAGGAGAACGGGGACATGCGGCGTGTACTGCATGACAACGACCCGCTGGATGTTCTGAAAGGGTACATGGAACAGTACCAGACCCCTTCCATGGCCGATTTGCCCAGGTTCTGGGGCGGATTGGTGGGCTACCTGACCTATGAAATGGTGTCCTTTTTTGAGGCGATTCCCAATCGTCAGGCTGCGAACAAAGCGCTGGCCCACTTCATCCTGCCGGACGAGCTGATCATATTCGACAACATCCGTCACACGCTGATTTGTCTGGTCCTGGGGTTTGTGGAGGATTACCCGACCCCAGACGAAGCCTTTGAGGGAGCCTCCCGGCGCATTAACATCCTCCTCGAAGAGATTCGTCAACCCCTTCCTGAAGAAAAGGGGCCAATAACGGAAAAGGGGTATAAACTGGCAATCCACCAGGATGCGGGTGCGTATCAGGCCAATGTCGTTACCACCAAGGAGCACATCCGGCAGGGTGACATCATACAGGCGGTTATTTCCCAGCCTTTCACATGCGACAGCCCGCCCGATTCGTGGAGCCTTTACCGGGCCCAGCGTTTTGTCAACCCGTCACCTTACCTTTATTTCATGGAATTCGACGACATGACCCTGGTGGGGTCGTCTCCGGAGACCATGGTGCGCCTGGAGAACGGGGTGGCGACCTTAAGGCCCATTGCCGGCACAAGGCCCCGCGGGGAAACACCCCGGCAGGACCGCCTTTTGGCGGACGAGCTTTTAAAGGATGAAAAGGAGCGGGCCGAGCATCTCATGCTCGTGGATCTCGGCCGGAACGACCTGGGCCGTGTGGCGGAAACAGGGAGTGTGCAGGTGACCGACCTGATGATTATTGAACGCTACTCCCATGTCATGCACATGGTGTCCAACATCAACTGCGACCTGAAAAAATCGTACACTGCCTGGGACCTGCTCAAAGCAAGCTTTCCGGCTGGCACCCTCACCGGTGCTCCCAAGGTGCGGGCCATGGAGATCATTGCCGACCTGGAGCCCGGTGTGCGGGGGTCCTATGGCGGCGCCGTGGGTTATATATCCTTCAGCGGCAATCTGGACATGGCCATCACCATCCGGACGGCCTGTATTCAGGAGGGTGAACTGATTGTTCGAGCCGGGGCCGGCATCGTGGCTGATTCCGACCCGGAAACTGAACACCGGGAAACAGTCAACAAGGCCATGGCCATTCAGAAAGCCTTGGAAATGATACCCTAGGCCGGAGGGCTGAGCCACAGAACTTTAGAACCACAGAGGACGGAGGACAGAGGACAAAGGACAGAACCACAGAGGCCAGAAG
>JAOZRT010000499.1 GCA_029940035.1 Desulfobacterales bacterium | reverse complement strand
TTGAACCTTTACCCCTGGCTCTTTTAATGATTGAAGCTATTAAAGAGAGAAAACACATTACTGAAAAAGGACAGGAATTCTATTTTGCGCTTCCTTTCTTATGGGTAGCAGGCTCAGCAATTATGAACTGGTATGGAGCAGGTTTTCTTGGCATGGTTATAAACACACCAACAATTAACTACTTTACTCATGGAACACAGTTGATTATGCCCCATGGGCATGCTGCAATGTTTGGTGCTTTTGGATTTATAGCAATCGCTTTTATCTATATGACTGCTCGCGCCAATGCTATGGCCGAAGGTCATAAATGGAGTAATACTTTGGGTACGGCAGGCTTTTGGCTTTCAACACTTGGAATTATTGGCTTTGGTATTCCAAAATTACTTCTTGGATTTGAGCAAGGAAAAATTGCCCACGATATGGGGTATTATTTTGCAAGATTGCCAGATGCGCTTAACCATATGGACGCATGGAAGCAAATTAACATATTGCCAGATGGCATGGTTATTTTAGGTGCTACAATTATTTTTTATGATCTTGTAACAAAGATCTACTTTCCTAAAAAAGCATAGTGGTAAATAATCATATTACTAATAATTAAAGAAAGGAGGAGAAGCAATTCTTCTCCTCCTTTCTCAATCCATCCTGCTTGCCGTTTTGGTTGTTTACCGTCGATGTACGGGGTTAAATTAGGTAGAAATCTTTTCGGATGATCCTTTGTCGCCACCGATCAGCCTGGCGGCATTTTCATAAAGCCATTTGCGCTTGACCGACGCCTTCAGGGGCAGTTCTTCTACACCGTCGGCCAGCTGCCGAATCGACTGTCCCATGAAGAGCCAGGTCGACCCGAAAAGGATCTTATCCTGGAGGATGGAATTCCCAAAATTCATCAGCGGTTCCCAGCCGCTGCCGGGCATGGACAGGTACTTGGGCATGTAAGAAGCAATATCGATGTAGATGTTCGGGTTTCGCCAGGCAACTGCCACCATTTCAGCCACCCAGGGCCAGCCGCCGTGCCCGGCGATCATTTTCAATTCAGGAAAATCCTGGGCCACCACATCCAAAAGGATGGGCCGCTCCACGTCCATAGTGTTGGTGGAGTAGTTGATCGAAATATGGAACCAAATGGGAATATCCAGTTCCACACAGGCTGCATAAATGGGGTACATTTTGGCATGTGTCGGCGGCAGCCCGAAAATGAAGGGGCGCAAGGCAACCCCACGAAGCCCCAGATCATAGCACCGGCGTATTTCCCTGACCGCAGCCATGGGAGAGGAAGGATCAATGCCGGCAAAGCCCACGAAGCGCTCCGGCCAAGTTTGGACCAGGTCGGCGTAGTAATCGTTGGGCAATCCCTGGATACCGCTGACGGAGGCTTCATCCAGGTTGAAAATCACCGCTTTCTCGACGCTCATCTCATCGAGCTGACCGATGAAGTCGCCCGTATCCATGGTCAACGACTCGAGGGCTGGGCGAAGTTTCCGGCCGAGTTCTCCGGGAGAAAGAGAAATCTTCAGGCGATAGAGCTCTTCGGCCTGCATGCCCATGAGGGGCGCTATCCGGGGGCCAAAAACGTCTTTTAGATACCGGGCCATCTGGGGCGGCAACGACACGATAAGATCGGTCATGACTTCAAGGGTCGGCACGTAACAAAGGCTGTCGATTATTTTGTCCTGTGACATATAGCCCTCCATAGAAAAGCAATATATAAAAATTGCAGGCCCGGTTGTCAATACCGTCCTAAGCCTATGGGGATATAAAGTTTGCAGTGTTGCACTTTATATGAGGGATGAATTTATCGCCTATCTTTTCGTGGCAGAACACAGAGTATGTGCTGTCTTTTTTTATAGCTCCGGCAATGCAAGAAAGAATTATCTTCAATACGTTAAAGAAGGAATTGATCAGGGTCGCAGGCCGGAATTGGTGGGAGGAGGACTAATACGAAGTATGGGCGGTTGGTCAGCGTTTCTGGCTATGCGCAGGAGTGGTGCAAAAGAGGTGGCTGACCAGCGAATACGCGGTGATGGAGATTTTGTCAAACAGGTCATATCGGCAGGTCAAATGCCAGACATAGATGATATCAACTTAGAACTGTGAATGTTCTGCACGAACCGTATTACTTACATGCCCACAACGCTGTACACCTTGGTGGTCTCGATGGCCTCTTGTAACGATAATGGCGTTATAAAAACTAATTTTTATTGTTATTTCATTTAGTTATGATTTTAGTGCCGGTGTTTTTGCTGAGTTTTTTGTGATTTTTACACAGAATTACGAAGAACAGCAGAAAAAAGTTTATGCATACACTGACATTGCTAAGTTGAAGTTCATCTATTCTCCGAAAAATTAGCACGTACACATTTCGGATATTGTGTGTCTGTGTTGCTGAAAACTGTATTGCAGTATTTCCGTTTAACCAGCCTTCATAATATCAAAGGTTACATCAGGTATTCTGAATCATGTTATCACAACCCTGTTTTGGTACACAGATTAACCAGATTATAAATTTCTCCTGGATACAGATGTGTTGGAGTTATTCACGGTGCAAGGCAACTGACTTATGCCAGAAATCTTCACTTTTTGGTGAAATCATCCCACACTACATCTGGTATTTAGTATATCACAACATTTTAACGACCGCTTAAGCTTTAATATGTTGCATTGT
>JAOZRT010000498.1 GCA_029940035.1 Desulfobacterales bacterium | reverse complement strand
GCAGTTTGTTGCGCCACTGGAAATATTGCCCTATGGCGATGAAGCCGCCCTATATTATGGTGACCTTAGAGTCCATTTAGAAAAGAAGGGTACGCCTATTAGGTCTCTCGATATGCTCATCGCCGCCCACGCGCTTTCGATCGACTGCACTCTGGTCACCAACAACGAAAAAGAGTTTATTCGAATACCGAACTTAAAAATCGATAATTGGGCAAAATAACGGTGAGCTAGGATGCTGGGAGGCTGGAATGCAGCATCATAGCATCCTGGCATTATAGCTTCCCAGCTTTTTGATAAATTCCGCAGGCGTTACAATAATAGTTCCTTGGAATTTTCCCAAAGAAGTAAGATGTGTATCTCCGGATATCAGGTAGTCAGCCATGCCCTCTGATGAGCACAGCAAAAATTTGTCGTCGGACGGATCTTGGGCGATGATTACATCCTCTTGGGTTACGTTGGAGACAATTTTGCTACGAGGAAGTAGAATCCGGTACAACAAATAATTGATGTCGTCTTCGGTTAGTTCAAATTTTGGGTAAGAAAGTACCTTGATATATTCGTTGACGATGTCGCTGGTGATCAGCAGTTGAACGTCGTTTCGTTTGAAGGCCTCAATTATTTTTCCGGGGATACCGTCGAAAAGGAGCCCGGAAACGATGACATTAGTGTCGACAACGATCCGGATTATTTTTTTCTTGCCCATTTGACGGCGTCCACAACTGTATTCTCACTTATCCCGAGCTTTTCAATTTTTAATCGGACTTGTTCGAGGTCCGTCTGATAGAAGCGAACAGGTTTCAAAACAACCGCGCCTTTATCCAGGCGTACATCAAAATGGGTAACATCATCGAGTTGACTGATTATCTGTTTCGGGATGGTGATCTGATTTTTTGATGTTATTTTTGCAAGCATTTCCGATCTCCTTACATTCTTACAATATGATATCCTTATTATATGGAATTCGGAAAGTTTGTCAAGAGACATTAAGCTGTTAGGCCAGGATGCTTGGATGCAGTGACGCACAATAACATCGTGTGCCACATTGCTACAAATGGGATAAAATTGTTAATTCTGACGGAATTTCAGTATGGTAAAATGCTGGTAGGCTGATTTGCAGCGTTATAGCATTATAGCTTCCCAGCTTTCAAGCCTATATCATTCAAAACTAAAAATTCACAATTGAGAATTATTTTTCTTTGCCCATTTTTAAAACCAAACATTTTATTCAACACCCAACCCTCATGGTTGCATTGCTGTTGATCGTAGTGGCAGGTGTACTGTTTTTTGGCTTGCGGCCCAAAGGCTATGATTATTCAAACAGGGTCTCCCTGATCGAGGAGAGCGGGGGATTGCAATTTGAAAAATACAGCATTGCCTATACTCAACCGTTTAGTGCTCCTGTGGTTCAGCAGTTGGAGAGTCTGGGGGAATTTACCATTTTTCTGAATTTTTGGCCCCAGCCTGACTTTAATGATGGTTTTGGGTTGATTCTGATTGTACATTCCGGTGATGATGCTGACCAGTTGGTCATCGGTCAGTGGAAAAGCCACATAATTGCCATGAATGGCGATGATTATGCCCACAAAAGACGGTTGCCCCGCATATCTTTTGACATATCGAAAAAATCAAAAATAGATAAATCAAGTTCAGGAATACAGGTGGCTTTGACAAGCAACCAAGCAGGGACTCGGCTGTATGTCAACGGCAGGTTGGTCAAAGAAAAACCGAAAATGGTGTTGAAAGTGCCGGCTGGAGACGGGGCACGGTTGATCCTGGGCAATTCGCCCTATGGCCGGGCTGCATGGAACGGTAATATTTACAGTCTGGCACTTTTTCAGGGAACATTTCAAGAAAATGAAATGGCTTACGACTCTGATGAAGGCGTCTCAATGTTGCATGCTGATGAAAAGAGCAAGGCATCTCCTGTTTTGCTTTATGATTTTAAATCTATGGAGCAGGGGAGGGTGAAAGATTGTAGCAGGAATGGTGTTCATCTTGATCTTCCGGAATCAATCGTACCTCTCAAAAAGAAAATGCTTACCTTTTCTTGGCATGATTTCGAGGCTGACAAGGGTCTTTTCCTGGATGTGGTCTTCAATTTTATTGGTTTTGTACCCCTGGGCTTTCTGTTATCCATCGTTATAATTCAGTCTGCGCAGATGTCCGTCAAGCCAACTATTTTAATGACAATTTTGGCCTGTTTTCTTTTGAGTCTGTGCATCGAGGTTGCTCAGGCGTGGCTACCGTGGAGGAGTTCGAGTTTGTTGGATCTGGTGATGAATACGATAGGGGCAGGGGCAGGGGTAGGGGCAGGGGCAGGGGTATTATTATTTAGACCCCGGTGAAACAAAAACAAGTACGGCTTTCACGGGGCAGGCAGGATAAACAGGATTTTTTTTATCGCTTCGCGAAAGGCTGCAAGCTGCTGGGGTTCTGTCCTCTGTCAGTTTTCTCTCGCCCGCTTCGCTCAAAACTAAACACTCAAAATTAACAATTGTTTTCATTTATAGCGACGAAGTCGCGTAGACTAATAAATTGGTACAATTTATTAGATGGGTTGACATATGACATAATAAAGACTACGTTGGGTCATAATAATGACCTTTGGGGGGAGCTATGAAATTAAGTCAAGATGTTAAACCGGTGAGTTATTTTAAGAACAATATGG
>JAOZRT010000167.1 GCA_029940035.1 Desulfobacterales bacterium | reverse complement strand
AGGTATACGGTTTTCGGTAAAAGGCATAAGGCAGAAGGTTGGCTGACAACCGGATGCTCCCTTGGACCGTTGACCTTATACCGTATACCGGATGCATATCTCGATGTTGGATGTGTTGCGTTTATATTTTCTATACTGTTGCCGCCTAAAGCAACTTGTCAAGCGCTTGCTTGGCTTCCCCCACCACATACAGGGACCCGGCAACGCAGATGACTTCGTCGGGCTTGGCTGTTTTCACAGCATGGCTGACGGCTTCTTCCACGTTGGGGAATTGCCGCACATTTCTAACAACCTGTTTGGCCACATCGTACAACACATCGGGTTCCAGGGCGCGGTCGATGGCAGGCCGGGTCACAATCACCTTTTTACACAACCTCATCAAAGGTTGGAGCATGGCCTTGTAGGGTTTGTCATCCAGAATGCCTGCCACCAGGGTGATGTTCGTTTTGGGCAGGCTGTCCCGGAGGAACCTGGCAAGGTTGCGGGCGGCTGCCAGGTTGTGCGCCCCGTCGAGCAGAATGCGGGGGGCTTGGCCCACAAATTCGAGCCTTCCCGGCCAGTTGATCTTACTCAGGCCTTTGCGGATATGACCTTCGGAAAGTTTGAACTTCTTTTTACGGACCAGGGCCTCACAGGCCGCCAGAACGAGGCTGGCATTGTCCACCTGGTGAGGGCCGACCAGGTTGGTTCGCAGGTTCCGCCAGGTGTGGTCCATCCCGTAATAGTTGAAGGTCTGGCCGCTGTTCCGGCGCACGCGAAAATCCTTTCCAAAGCGGTAAAAAGGGGCTTTTTTCTTTTCAGCCAGCGATTCCAGCATTGACACTGCATCGCGCTGACGAGCGCCGGTTACCACCGGGACCCTGTATTTGATGATGCCGCCTTTTTCGCCGGCAATTTCAGCGATGGTGTTGCCCAAATACATCCTGTGTTCCAAGGATATGTTGGAAATGATGCTCACGGCTGGTTTTACCATGTTGGTGGCATCCAGCCTACCGCCCATGCCGGTCTCGATGATGGCGCAATCCACGCCCTGGTCCGCGAATTCGTACAGGGCCATGGCCGTGGTAAACTCGAAGAAGGTCGGCTGGCGTTTGCCGCGATGCGCTTTTTTTACCTTGTGGTAGGCCTCCACCACGCGCTTGTTGGATATCTGCCGGCTGTTGACGGTAATGCGTTCGTTGAAATCTATCAAATGCGGGGATGTGTAAAGGCCAGTGCGATATCCGGCCGCCTGCAGGATGGCGGACAGGCCCGAGGCGATGGACCCTTTGCCGTTGGTCCCGGCAATGTGGATGCAGGCATATTGGTTCTGGGGGTTGCCCAGATTTTTCAGGATATTTCTTATGGTGGCCAGGCCGAGCTTTATCCCGAAACGCTGCAGGGCGAACATCTCGTCCAGGGTGGCTTTGTAAGTAGATTTTCTCTTTCCCATGATTACCCAATAATAATATTTGACTTTGTGAAAGGTAGAAAGCCCGAGTGTCTCTTTGCGGGTTGAATTATCAGGATAAAGAACTCATCTTGCGGTTGATGGTCAATCAATAAGAGGAACAGCAGAGTTATCACCGCAATTTGTTCATAGCGGCGAAGCCGCGTAGAATAATTTTGCCTCCGGCAAAATTATAAAAAAAGCCCGGCAGGAATACATTCCTGCCGGGCAGTTTGTTGAAAATACGGCTATCTGTATCTGCGCCTGGAAGCGGCTATTCTCTGGCGCCGCAGTGCTTCGCGCTGTTTGCGCCGTCTGTATTCGCTGGGTTTTTCATAGCTTTTTTTCAGTTTCAACCGTTTGAACAGCCCGTCATTCTGAATCTTTTTCTTCAGAATACGCATGGCTTTTTCAAGGTCGTTATCGTAAACTTTTACCTCAATTGCCTTCAAACTTCATCGCCCCCTTTGGTCCCATCGACCTTAACCTAAGCCAATGGTTATTTGATCAAAAGAATATATATAAACACAATAATTCGGAATTGCAAGCAATAAAAATCGACCGCCCCCCGAAAGAACCGGCCGATTTCTGAATGGTCAAAGATGCGATTTTTACAGTTTGGAAAGCAACTCGTCCGTGACGTCTTTCACGCTGGGTTCACCATTGAGCGTGATGTACTTCATGCTGCCGTCTTTTTCAGCCAGATCTCTGAAGTAATAGGCTGATGCCAGCGTACCTGTATTGTCGTCATAATAGATGTTGTGACGTTTGTTGATGGCCTCTTCATCCTGGTCGTCCGACCGGGTATTCAGGTCACCGCCGCAGACGCGGCACTTGTCCCCGTCCGGTTTGATCACATCGATGTAGATATTGTTGGGATGGTTGTTGTCGTTTACGCACAGCCTGCGGCCCATGATTCTGTTCTTGGCGATTTCTTTGTCCAGCAGAATTTCGACCACGATATCGAGGGCCATACCGGCCGCCTTGAGGGCTTCGTCGAGTTTGATAGCCTGGTTTTTATTACGCGGAAAACCGTCCAGGAGCCACCCGTTCTTGCAGTCGTCCCTTTGGAGGCGATCGAGAATCATGGGAATGGTTATTTCATCCGGCACCAGATCACCCTTATCAATGTACTCCTTGGCTTTGGCTCCCAGTTCCGTCCCGTTGGAGATGTTTTCGCGAAAGATAGCACCTGATTCGATGTGCGGGGTCATGTATTTGTCCTTCAAAATTGATCCCTGGGTTCCCTTGCCGCTGCCATTCGGCCCGAAAAACAAAATGTTCATGCTGTTCTCCTTTCCCTTGCGTTGAAAACAGATAGGGGCATTGTCCTTGCTAATCATTGCCGGAGGATCTGGCCTTTGATGCGGGACCGTGCCTGTAACAGTTTCCAACGCTCAATTGTCTAACTGTTATTTAATCAACCAATGTTCTGGCAATAGTCTGATATTTCAACCGGTTTCCAACCGGTTCCGGCATTACTATACAAACGAAGACGCGTTGTCAAGCACCAACCCCCAAGGTTATACTATCAGCTTTTTACACTCAATGACCCAACCTGGACATTGATCATTCGTTATTGGATATTGGGTTTTCGTCCTTTTTAAGTATGCTGCCGGCGAGGTTCAGCGCGTCCGCTCTGCTGTTGATTTCTCCGGTTATGCGGGCTTCCTCCACCTGTTTGAGTACAGAAGCAAACACCGGGGAGGGGGAGAGCCCGTATACCTGGATAAGGTCATGCCCGCTGATCAACCGGGGGGCCTTCTTTGTGACCTGGAAATCTGTAAAATAGTCCTGCAGCAGGTTGTCGGCAAAATGCACAAAGTCTCGATGGCGTTGACTGGCTTCGATTGTTTTCCCTCGACTGTCAGCCACGGCATGCAGGACGACGACCGGAGTGAGGGAGCCGCAGGCCATAAAAAGCCGCACCCGGGCCCTTTTACCCGACATTTTTTTCCCGGCCTGGTTAAATAGAAACAGCGGCCGGAGGTGCTGGCGTACGATGAGCGCGATGGAACTCCTTTCCTGGTTGGAGAAGCGAAACCGCCGGCCGATCTTTTCTGCCATTTGCGCACCGATATTTTCGTGGCCAAAATAATGGCGAAGGCCCTTCTCATCCATAGACGCGGAAGCCGGTTTTCCCATATCGTGCAGGAGGGCGGCACATTTCAGGATAATGCGGTGCCGGCTGTTCAGCATCCGATACAATCGTTCGGCGCTTCGGGGAAAGGAACGATCGAGGTGATCGAGGAGATTATCCAGGTGGCACACTGTTTCGAGGGTGTGGGTCAGGGCATCGAACGTATGATACTGGTTCTGCTCCAGTTCCCGCAGGCCCTTCAGCTCCGGGATCAGGGCCGTCAAAAGTCCCGTGTCAGCCATGTCTGTCAGGGACGCCTTTGTTGGGGTTTGTTTCAGGATGTTGAACCATTCATCCCGGATGCGCTCGCCTTTTGCAAGCCTGATGAGGTGCTTTTTCTCCCGGATCATGTCAGCTGTTCTTTTTTCAATGCTGAATCCGAGTTGCGCGGTCATTCGAAAGGCCCGCAGCAACCGCACGGGGTCCTGGTCGAAAATTGACGATGAGACCATGCGGATCTGTTCGGCCGCGAGATCCCGGCGGCCATTGGCACCATCAATGATGATTCCGGACCTGGTGTCATATGCCAGGGCGTTGATAGTGAAATCCCGCTGCATCAGGTCTGCTTCGATGGAATCTCCTTTGATCCGTGAAATGTCATACACGGCATCCCTGCCGACAACACGAAAAATGCGTTTTTCAGCCCTGCCCAGCTTTATGGCACGTGCTTGATGGATGGCCGCGAGTTTTCGGGCATAGGATTCCGGATTTCCCGGCACGGCTATATCATAATCCTCGGGTGTGCGTTTCAGGAGCAAATCGCGGACCGATCCTCCCACCAGATAGGCAGGCTTTTTGGCGTCGGGCAATTTACACGGGATATTCAGCATGATGATCTACATTCCAAACTTAGGACAATATTGATTTCTATATACATGCATTCTTGAATACGGTGATGTATACCCTAACGTTGCAAAAGCCTGAGGGCTTCAGAGTCAAGGCGTCAAGGGTGAAGTCGTAGTGGTTTACTTCGAGCCCTTGACAACACAGAATCTGGAGTCCTCAGGCTTTCCCGAAGGGTAAACAACATGGCAAAATAGACATCATCCTTGGAATTCACCTGTGGGCAATTCCAGGAAATGATACTATCGATATGATATTGGGTATTATTACAGTATATTATCTATTTTTTACCATGTTGTTTATGCAACCTTGGGGTATACTCACCTTAGTAACTGCCTATGTTTATAAGAATTTTATGGCTATCGTCAAGAAGCGTTCCGCCTTGACCGGCAGTTTCGGGGTTATGCCGGCCAAAAGGGCTTGACATCAGCCCGTTGATGAATTATCTATATGCTTCAATTAAGGCAGGAACCCGCCTTTGGAAAGATACCTAAAAATTCTGCAAAATCAAAAGGTCAAAAAGACACTCATATAATCCTCAAGAAGCCAACAGGTCATAAATCGCCCGTATTTCAGTATTTTATTAATCAATAATACATATGCACTGCAAGTGACGGGTCAAGCTTCGGATCCTTTGATATAAATCAGACAGAATTGCTTTTGGTGGACAATTTCGACGCTTGTGATGCGGCGGTATAAAAAGGGCGGATATTTCCAGCATTTCAAAAAGGGGTAGATGACAGATGAATATTGTCGAACTTAAAGAACAGAAAATCAGTAAGTTAACTAAAATGGCCAAGGATCTGCTCATTGACGGCGCCGCCGGCATGCGCAAGCAGGAGCTTATTTTTGCCCTGCTCCAGGCGCAGATTGAAAAAGACGGAATGATCTTCGGTGAAGGCACCTTGGAAATTCTGCCGGACGGCTTCGGCTTCCTGCGGGCGCCCAACTACAATTACCTCCCGGGTCCGGATGACATCTACGTGTCGCCCTCCCAGATCCGAAGGTTCAACCTCAGAACCGGCGATACGGTTTCCGGCCAGATCCGGCAACCCAAGGAGTCCGAACGCTATTTTGCCCTGCTGAAAGTGGAGGCGGTCAACTATGAAGACCCCGAGGTGGCCAGGGACAAGATCCTTTTCGACAACCTGACGCCGCTCTATCCGGAGAAGAAAATCAACCTGGAAAATGACTCGGAAAACTATTCAACCCGGGTTATGGATTTGATGACCCCCATCGGCTTTGGCCAGAGGGGCCTGATCGTGTCCCCACCGCGAACCGGTAAGACCATGCTGCTGCAGTTCATCGCCAACAGCATCGTTGCCAACCACAAGGATATCGAGCTGTTTGTCCTTTTGATCGATGAACGGCCGGAAGAAGTAACGGACATGGAACGGTCGGTCAGGGGAGAGGTCATCAGCTCTACCTTTGACGAGCCGGCCGAACGGCATGTGCAGGTAGCGGAGATGGTCATCGAAAAAGCTAAACGCCTGGTGGAGCACAAGAAAAATGTGATCATCCTCCTGGACAGCATCACCCGTCTTGCCCGGGCTTACAACTCGGTAATGCCGCCCAGCGGCAAGATCCTTTCCGGTGGTGTGGATTCCAATGCACTTCAGCGCCCCAAACGGTTTTTCGGCGCAGCACGCAACATCGAGGACGGCGGCAGCCTGACCATCATCGCCACAGCCCTCGTGGACACCGGCAGCCGGATGGACGAGGTTATTTTTGAAGAGTTCAAGGGAACGGGCAACATGGAAATTCATTTGGACCGCCGCCTGTCGGACAAGCGCCTCTACCCGGCCATCGACATCAACAAGTCCGGCACGCGCAAGGAAGAGCTGCTGCTTGACGATGCGACCTTGAACCGCGTCTGGATCCTGAGAAAATTGCTGTCGTCGTTAAATCCCATTGACAGCCTTGAATTTTTGCTTGATAAAATGGCCGGAACAAAGGATAATAAAAATTTCCTCGATTCAATGAACGCTTAAAAAAATTACTTTTGTGAAAAATGGAACATGATATCTCAAGATAGTTATTATTCTTATTAATTTTACATTAGAAACATGCATCAGCACAGAAGTTGTTCCATGTTCCAGGTGCTAGAGTAGGAATAATGTTCTTAAATACGACTATGTGTTTCTAATGAATTGCAGGGGGTTAGATAAAAAATGAAACCAGATATTCACCCGAATTATGCTGAGACCACCATTAAATGCGCTTGTGGACATACCGTGGACGTCGGCTCCACCAGGAAAGACATCAGCGTTGAAATTTGTTCCAAGTGCCATCCTTTCTTTACCGGAAAGCAGAAACTGGTGGACACGGCGGGTCGTATTGAAAGATTCCGTAAAAAATACGAAAAATTTCAGAACAAGTCTTGATTTGTCGGCATTGCCTGTCAGTTGCTAAAATACCCCGCAGATCACCGCGGGGTGTTCTTATTGCCGGCGGCTAATACCGCCATTCAACCAGGAGCCCTGATGTTCACTTGCCATTGAATCCGGTTTGGCAATGCTGCAAAGCACGAAATCAACCATTTCGTGTTTTTGTATTTCGGAGCGTGCTTCCATGTTTAATAAACTGCTTGGCGTTGAAAATCGCTATCTGGAAGTCGAAAAGCATCTGAGTGATCCAAAAGTGGTACAGGATCTGGATGCATACCAGAAGTACGTCCGCGAGCACGCCGAGCTGGGGAAAATCGTCGTTGCCTTCAGAGAATATAAAAAGGTGGGGACGGAAATAGATGACAGCATCGATCTCCTGAAGGATGATGACCCTGAAATCAGCGCCATGGCCAAAGACGAGCTTGATCGCCTTACCGTGGAGAAGGAGTCTTTGGAAAAAGAGCTGAAAAAGCTGCTGATCCCCAAGGACCCTTTGGATGGGAAGAACGTCATCATGGAGATTCGGGCAGGCACAGGCGGTGAAGAGGCGGGCCTGTTTGCCAACGATCTTTTCAAGATGTACAGCCGGTATGCAGAAAATATGGGTTGGAGCGTAGAGATTATGAGCCACAACCCCACCGGCGTCGGCGGATTCAAAGAAGTCATTACCATGGTAAAGGGCAAGGGCGCCTACAGCCGGCTGAAGTATGAAAGCGGAACCCACAGGGTGCAGCGTGTGCCGGCCACGGAGGCCCAGGGGCGGGTCCACACCTCGGCCGTGACCGTGGCTGTATTGCCAGAAGCGGAAGATGTGGAAGTCAAAATTGACCCCAGCGATATCAAGGTGGATGTTTATCGCTCCCAGGGGCCCGGGGGGCAGTCGGTAAACACAACGGACTCCGCGGTGCGCATCACCCATCTGCCCACTGGTGTGGTGGTTACCTGCCAGGATGAAAAATCCCAGCACAAAAACAAGGCCAAAGCCCTGAAGGTGCTGCGTTCCAGGCTCTTCGACACCATGGTCAGGGAGCAGAACGAACAGCGGTCCGAGCAGCGTAAAAACCAGGTCGGGTCCGGTGACAGGAGCGAAAGAATTCGGACGTACAACTATCAGCAGGGGCGCGTGAGCGACCACAGGATCGGGCTTACGCTTTACCGGCTGGAAAGCATCCTGCAGGGCGATATCAACGAAATCATCGATGAGTTGACAACCTTCTATCAGGCCCAGGCATTGAAGCATGAAAACGCCGTCGACGACCAGTGAAGGCTCCTGGACCATTCTCACCCTGCTCAAGTGGACAACCTCATATTTTTTATCCCACGCCATCGACAACCCGAGATCGACAGCCGAAGTGCTGCTGGCCCACGCGCTCAAGCTGAAGCGGATCGATCTTTATCTGCAGTATGACCGCCCCATGCATGCCGATGAGTTGAAAGCCTATAAGTCCCTCATCAAGCGGCGTATCGCCAGGGAGCCGGTGGCTTACATAACCGGCACCAGAGAGTTCTGGTCACTCGAATTCAATGTCAACCGCCACGTGCTGATTCCCAGGCCGGAGACCGAATGCCTGGTGGAAGCCGCCCTGGCGGTCATGCGCGAAGGGGAAGGCAGTGATCCGCGCATTGTCCTGGAACTCGGTACGGGTTCGGGGGCTGTGGTGACTGCACTTGCCAGCCAGGAACCCGCCCATTCTTATTTTGCCTCGGACATATCGATTGAGGCCCTGGCAATGGCCAGGGAAAACAGCGTTTCCCTGGGGCAGGCCGGAATCCATTTTTTTGTTGGCGACTGGCTGGCACCTGTCTGTTGCTCCAAGGCCTGTTTCGATCTTATCGTATCGAACCCGCCGTATATTCCCAGAGGGGAAATCAATGACCTGCAGCCCGAGATCCATCGATACGAGCCAATCCGGGCGCTGGATGGAGAGGATGACGGTCTGGGATGCCTGCGGCGCATCATAACCACGGCCTCGGATTGCCTGGCCCCCGGCGGGGTGCTGCTGCTGGAAATCGGATATGGGCAGAAAGAGGGTGTGGAGGCCATTGCCCGGCAGAACAGCTGTTACGGCGAGATTGCATTTGACAAGGATTACAGCGGCATCCTTCGTGTGGCCCGGCTGAGAAAACCCAACGATAGGGAAAAGTGGCAGCAGAATGACAGCCGCAGGCTGTAATTTACGCTGTCGCGCGTTATTTACCCTTCGGGTGTAACTTGGCCTCCGGCCGTAATTAGCGCTACGCGCGTCATTTGTTGCCGCTTTCAGCAATAAGCAAAAGGGATTACGAAAAAAAACTTGCACGGCAGATAATTATCTGTTACGTATCATCGTTTTAATCACACCCGCCTTTGGACTCGGGCGCCGGTGCTTTTCAACCTGTTGAAAACAGGTGGAAAGTCGCATCCGGGGATGATAAGGGCGCAGGCAAAACCAAAGCAAAGGAGAATGACATGGCGTACGTTACAATGAAGGAACTTTTGGAAGCAGGCGTTCATTTCGGGCATCAGACCAAGCGGTGGAACCCGAAGATGAAACCCTATATTTTTGGTGCCAGGAACGGCATCTACATCATCGATCTTCAGAAAACCGTCCGTATGTTCAAATCGGTTTACGATTTCATCACCGAGACAGTGGCCAAAGGAGATTCCGTCCTGTTCGTGGGAACCAAGAAACAGGCCCGGGAATCCATATACGAAGAGGCCAACCGCTGCGAGATGTATTACGTGCACAACCGGTGGCTGGGTGGTATGCTGACGAACTTCAAAACCATCAAACAGAGTATCGACCGGCTCAATTACCTGAACACCATCGAGAACGACGGTTCCATCGAAATGTTTCCCAAGAAGGAACGGTTGAAGCTGGGCAAAGCGCGGGTCAAACTTGACAGCACCCTTGGCGGCATCCGGGAAATGACCAAACTTCCAGGGGCCATCTTTGTGGTTGATCCCAAAAACGAAGCCATCGCCGTGGCTGAGGGAAAGCGCCTGAACATCCCCATCGTCGCCATCGTGGACACCAATTGTGATCCCGACGATATCGATTTGCCGATTCCGGGAAACGACGATAGCATTCGCTCGATCGAGTTGATCTCATCGCTGCTGGCGGATGCGGTACTCGTCGGCAAGGCGTCGGCGGGGCATCGAAGACAAGAGCGGACGGAAGGTGCCGGCGAACCGGCGGCCGTGTAGGTCACATCCGTGTTCTATCTGGAACGGGAGCAACATGCGCCCCCTCGTGGATTTGATCCGCGCGAGACCGCTCCGAGAAATCAGCCGTTGA
>JAOZRT010000497.1 GCA_029940035.1 Desulfobacterales bacterium | reverse complement strand
ATATCTGTCTTTATTATTTCGATTTTGTTTTTAGGAATAAAAGAAGCTTTCATAGTTGGCCTCTGTGTCCCCCTTATTATGGCAATTACTCTGGGTGCTGATTATTTTTTCGGATATACCATCAACAGAATTACCCTTTTTGCCTTAATCTTATCTTTGGGACTTCTTGTGGATGCCGCCATAGTGGTGATAGAAAATATCGACCGCCACTATCAACAAATCCACAGTGATGGAGATACTCGTCTTGCTGCTGTTCTGGCTACCAATGAAATCGGCAATCCGACCAATCTTGCGACCTTTGCCATAATGATGGTGTTTCTCTCAATGATAATTCTGACCGGTATGCCCGGGGCTTATTTTTTTCCTATTACATTTAATGTCCCCATTGCCATGTTGGCATCCCTGGTAGTGGCTTACATTGTTACGCCATGGGCTGCTAATCGCTGGCTTAAGGGAAACGGTACACATGGCTCTAAAGAGGATAAACCCAAGAGCAAACTGCATCAACTCTATTTTGCTTCAATCACACCAATCCTTAATCGGTCAGGTCTTCGCAGTATAGTCTTTCTTGTGATCGGATTACTTATTATGGCAGCAGTAATGCAAATCACCTGGCAGTTTATCCGTCCACAGGGTATATCCGGTCCACTATCACCTGGCTGCATCGCCATGGGAATGTTACCAAAAGATGACAAAAACACCTTCAATATAAGCATAGATATGCCTGAATACACTCCAGTTGAGACCACTGACCGAGTAGCTCGGGAAGTAGGCGATCTGCTCCGAAAAAATGCGTACGTTAATAATTATCAGACCTGGATAGGTGAAGCCGGGGTAATCGATTTTAACGGTCTGTTGCGCGGTTCCGGTAATAAACAGGGTGCGCATGTAGCTGAAATCCGCGTCAATCTCATGGGCAAAGAAAATAGAAGTATCACCTCTATTGCTTTGGTCCAAAAATTGCGCCCTGAAATAAAAAAAATCCAGGCACGTTATACTAAAAGTGTGATTCAACTGGTGGAAGACCCTCCTGGTCCTCCAGTACAGGCCACAGTTCTGGCAGAAATTTATGGCTCTGATCCAAAAGTTCTACGGAAACTGGCTGAGCAGGTCAACAAAGCCTTTCAGGAGACCTATGACATGGTTGACATCCATGATACAGAGGTGGAGGATGTCCGAAAATTCAACGCCATTGTCGACAAGGAAAAGGCGGCATTATCCGGGATCAGTACCGCCCAGGTAGCCCAGGCTTTGCGCACTCTTGTAAACGGTGCAAAGTTAGGCCGACTTCATATTGAAGGTGAAAAACACCCAGTTCCCATCAGGGTGCATGTTCCCCGTCGCTCTCAGATTAATCCGGAAAATCTTTCCCGTATCTTTGTGACTAATCCCCAGGGAAAAAAAATCCCCGTATCTGAAATGGTTCGATTAGTTCCAGCATGGCAGGATAGGCCTATTATGCATAAGGACTATGAACGGGTTACTTTTGTAGGGGGTGAGCTTGGAAGTACATCACAGATATATGCTGTGCTTGATCTGAACCAACGGTTACAGAATCTGCCCATGGAGAATGGAAAAACTATGCAGACAGGCAATCTCACCATGAAAGATCAGGTGCCGGACACCATTGACGGCTATCAATTATTTTGGGGAGGGGAGATGCGCATGACACTTGATATTTATCGTGATTTAGGCGGTGCCCTGCTGGTGGCGTTGATACTTATCTATTTGCTCCTGGTCGCCTATTACCGTTCTTTCAGTATTCCAGTGGTGGCAATGTCAGCCATCCCTTTAGGTTTGATTGGTGTTTTTTCTGGTCACTTATTGATGGGGCAGATGTTTAGTGGCCCTTCGGTAATCGGTATTATTGCCCTTTCCGGGACAGTTGTACGCAACTCCTTACTGATTATAGACTTTGTCTTAGATTACATAAAAGAAGGTGTGCCCCTGTATGAAGCGATCAGGGAAGCAGGCGCTGTCCGTCTGCGGCCAATTCTTCTTACTGCCCTTGCCATCATCACAGGTACTGCAATCATGCTTTCCGACCCTGTGTTTGGAGGATTGGCAGTTTCCCTTATATTCGGAACTATCTCTGCCACAATTCTGACCATGATTGTGGTTCCAACTCTCCTTTATTTATTATTGCGCTACAAAACAAATTTAGAGTTAAAATCTATAACAGGAGAAATTTCATAATGTGTTCTTTTATTTTTAAATCTTTTTATCTGATTTTCTTTTTGTTGAGTCTGTTGATTACAATTCCCGTCCATGCAGAAACACTTTTCCAGGCATGGGAAACAGCCCTGGCTGAAAATCACAGTCTCAAGGCAGCACAGGAAACCGTTGCGGCAGCCGAGGAACAATTAGAGGCAGTCAAGGCTATTAGATTGCCCGGGCTTTCATTTAAATCGGGATACTCAGCACGAGATAATGAACCGCAATTAATGGCAACTTTAGGACCGACCACAATAGCATTACCCGTTGAAAATCAATACAGTTTAGCCTACCAGGCAATGGTCTCTATCCCGCTGTACACAAGTGGTCGCATTACAAGTGGTATTACTGCAAGCACAGCAATGCTAAACGCGTATGAAGCTGATAAGGACAGCGTTTTGTTGAACCTGAAAATGCAGGTGGCTGAAGCCTATGTGGCGGTATTACGTGTCATGC
>JAOZRT010000496.1 GCA_029940035.1 Desulfobacterales bacterium | reverse complement strand
TATCTCCAACTTCTGCATTGTTGTATCATTTCTTTGCTTGCTTGACTAAAGCATCAACTTTTTTACTCAAGATTTCCAAATCTTCTTTCGTTGCGAAGTTGGATTCATGCAAAGCTTGTTCGATTTTATTGCGAGCCATGCCTCGTATTGCCTTTTTTTTTCTTCACTGCGCTGGACTAAACTATCCGCTATGTCTTTGGCATCTTCAGGTTTCAATTCTCCGCATTCAATGAGTTCGTTTGCACCTGCTTCAGCTATCTCACGCATCATAGAGAGCAGTCCAATTCCAGCCACAACCTTGTATTCACGTCATCCTAGCAGTATCTATTTAAGCATACGAACTATTCCTCGGGATAAATTCCAATACCTACTGTACCGGGTCCCACATGGGTACCGATGACAGGGCTGATCTCATAAATTCCAGTTTGTTTACAATCAAGTTGAGCTAAAAGTTGATTTTGAATATCTGCTGCTTCTTCCGGAGCGTTTGCATGCATAACGCCGACGCGCACCGGATTTCCAGCAGCTTTTTCCACAGCCAATTCGATTATTCTTTCTATAACTTTCTTTTTAGTTCTAACTCGCTCCAGGGCATCAATTTTGCCTTGATCGTTAAGATAGAGAATGGGTTTTATACTTAGGGCAGCACCAAGGTATCTGGAAGCACCACCTATCCTTCCGCCCTTGTGTAAATATTCCAGCGTATCGACAGCAAAAAACAAAGATAGCTGTTGAACGATTCCTTCAGCAAGTTTTTTGGTGGTCTTTAAGTTCTTCCCGTCAGCAATTGCTTGAGCTATTGCTTCCACGACCAACGCCAATCCCACAGATGTTGAATGTGTGTCAATGACTTCTACGGGTACCTTTGAAAAATTTGATGCAGCGGTTGTTGCAGACGAAACAGTCCCACTGATGCCGGAAGAAATCAGGGGAACGATGATGCCATCGTGATTGTCGGCAAGTTTTTCATAAACTTGCAGGAATTCATCAACAGGAGGCTGGGACGTGGTTGGGATAGTGGATGATTTTTCCAGCTTCTTATAGAATACTGAGGGTGATATATCTATGCCGTCCTTATAGGTAATTTCATTCCAATGGATCTTCAAGGGGACCACGCGTATGTTGTGTTGGTCAATGAATGTTTTTGGTAAATATGCAGTACTGTCTGTTACGATAGCGATTTTTGACATGGGGTATCTCCTTAAAATAGTCTTATTGATTCCTGATTAATAAAAATCTTTATTGTGATTGATCTTCATTATTCAGGCGAGGTTTTACAACAATACTGCCAAAATTCTCAGGATGCTTTGCTGTAATCCCGCTGTAGAAACGGCGAATTTTTTTCATATCTGCTTCAATGTCGCCTGTCGGGGTCATTACGGGGCCGAGACCACCTACCTTTCGACCATAATCTAAAAAAGCAAAAACAATTGGTATCTGAGCCTGGCATGCAATATAGTAAAATCCTGTCTTCCAATATTTTGCATTGCTGCGAGTTCCTTCCGGCGAAATGCCAACTATAATTTGCTCACGAGATTTTATTGTTTCTACAATTTGCTGAACCATATTTTGCTTTAAGCTGCGATCAACAGGAATTCCCCCCAGCCATTTAGAAAGGTTTCTAATAGGCCAGCGAAAAATTTCTTTCTTCCCAAACCAATAGAATTTAATGCCTAGCACATACAAAATCGCCAATATAATAAAAAAATCCCAGTTGGAGGTATGTGGCGCCATAAGCATGACAAATTTAGGTGTATCGGGCACATTTCCAACCGCTTCCCAACCGGTCAATTTTAGAAAACTTAAACCAATGAAGCTTTGTAATTTATTCGCTAAAGGGGGGCCAAGCAACAATTTATTCATATAGCTGTATTTGTTTCCGAATAATTAGAATAAAACGAAAGAATTGGCCAAAAAAATTTATCCCCGCACTATTTTGGTGACCTCACGGGCAAAAGCACTCAACTGGTTCCGTTTTTCTTCACTAAGGCTTGTCAACTGTTCCTGGTACTTACCACTTTGTTCTAGTAAAAATGTTGAAATGCTCAAGTTTACATTCTCAACCATGGAGAGAGCTGAACTTATGCCTTCCAGAGCACTTAACCCAATCTCTCCAGGAAGACCAATCCGCTCCAGGCGATCTATCAAACCTTTATCTTCAGCTGCTTTTTGAATAGATGCTACAGTTAAAATTGTGGCAGTAATCATTTCAGTCACGAAAATCAAGGGAGAGCGGCGTTCGGAGGTTCGGACCAGGAAATCGTTCAAGAGGGATTCATATCCCTCAACCTTGCCTTCATGTAATTGCTGCATGATGTGAGCCTTTGCTGTTTCCCATGCCTCCGCATCAGCTGCTCCCCCAGATAGTTGATTAATCAGTTCAATAGTTTTTTGGGTAGGGCGGAACAGGACTGTCGAGCGTCCTGGTCCTCGATCTCCTGGCGGGAGATGGAATTCTGATTTGACTAACCCGCGTTTTTCTAAAAGTCGAAGCATTTCGTAGGCGGTTACTTTTCCAATATCTAAACGCTCAGCCAGGGCGACATAATGAATGGGTTTGTCGAACTCTTGATACATGTCAAGAAATTGACTGAGAAATTGGTGCTGTCTGCGGGTTAATTTTTTAGCCATAGTTAATATCCGAAAAATCCGAAAATATTATACTATTGACAATATGA
>JAOZRT010000166.1 GCA_029940035.1 Desulfobacterales bacterium | reverse complement strand
TGATAATTTATATATACATTAGAAACAAATGATTGCACGGATTATTGTTTTGGCATTTACTTATGCAGATGGATACTATTAGGTAATCGGAACTTAACGTTTCTAATGGGAGGACAACATGTATTTTGACAAACCCGGTAAAAATAATACCGCCAAAACTCTGGAACTGGCCTTTGCCCGGGGCCAAGAACTGGGACTGGACGAAGTGATCCTGGCCACGTCAAAAGGGGACACCGCCTACCAGGCCCTGGATATTTTCAAGGGATTCAGCATCACAGCCGTGACTTACCACTGCGGGTTTAAAGAGCCCTTCAAACCCGTCATGGACGCGGATGTACGCACCGATCTCGAGCAAAAAGGGGTCCGGGTAGTGTCGGCTACCCATGCGCTTTCAGGTCTGGAACGGTCATTTTTTAACAAATTTTCAGGCACCTATCCGGTTTTGATCGTGGCCGACACCCTGCGCCTATTTGGCCAGGGCACTAAAGTTGCCGTAGAAGTGGCCATCATGGCTGCCGATGCCGGTGCCCTGACCGGCAAGGACATTGTTTCCATCGGCGGCACATCCCAGGGAGCGGATGCCGCCCTGATCCTGAAACCTGCCCACCAAACCGGCTTGTTTGACATGCGCATCCGGGAAATTATCTGCAAGCCAAGGAATTTTTAAATCTTTTAACCGCCAAGGCGCAAAACCCGCAAAGACGTTTTCCATATTTAGTATGAATATGGTTACCCGCAGGGTCGAAAGATTTTCCTTTGCATCTAGAGCAAAGCGGTTGGTGAATACGTTTTTTCTTTACACCTAAAACAATAACCATGAGCCCTAAGCACTCTACTTACTCTCCACACGAACGCCATATTGTCCTGGTAGAGCCGGAAATCCATTGGAACACGGGCAATATCGGGCGTACCTGCCTAGGCGCGGGCGCCACCCTCCACCTGATTGAACCCTTGGGTTTTTCCCTGGACAACAAACAGGTGAAGCGGGCCGGCCTGGACTACTGGCCGCTTGTGGATCTCCACATTTGGCCCGGATTCGAGGCTTTCCTGGAAGCCCTCATACCGGCCCGGAAAGAGATCTGTCTCTTTACTAAAAAAGGCTCCCGCACTTTCTGGGACATGCCCTCCCTCGACCGGCTGTTTCTCATTTTCGGTTCGGAAACCAGAGGGTTGCCCCCGGATATACTAGCCCGATTTCCCAAAGCGGACTTCTCTATCCCCATGACCGAGGCCATTCGTTCCCTCAACCTTTCCACAGCCGTGGGTATTGCTTTATATGAATCCCTGAGAAATCCTTCGTATTCCCCGCACCTCCGTGGTGAAACATAGACGGGTATCTTTCCGAATTGACACGAGAAAAGTCATGTTTATATTGCTTGTAAAAATATCCGCCATTACTTTTAATAAATATTGAGGATAAGTAATTATGCGTTTGGGCAAATTCACCATCAAGTCCCAGTAACTGGTTCAGCGGGCCCAGTCTCTGGCCGCCCAAAACGGCAACCAGCAGATCGAACCCGAGCACATTGTCGGCGCCATGCTGGCCGAGGACAAGGGAACGGCAAATGCCATGCTGCGCAAGCTCGGTGTATCTCCGGGCGGCATCCACCAGGCCATGCTCATGGCCATCAACAGCCTCCCCAAGATCTCCGGCAGCAGCATGGGCGAGGCATACCTCTCTCCGGTCACCAAACAGATCCTGGAAGCGGCCTTTACCGAAGCGGCCCGCATGAAAGACGAGTATGTCAGTATCGAACACATCCTGCTGGCTGTTATCGATGAAGGCAGCAACCCGGCGGCCGTCATACTGAACCGCCACGGTGTCACCAGAGATCTCATCCTCAAGGTCTTGATGGATATTCGGGGAAGCCAACGCATCACCGATCCCAATCCGGAGGACAAATATCAGGCCCTGGAAACATTCAGCCGCGACCTCACCGAACTGGCCCGGACGGGGAAGCTCGACCCGGTTATCGGCCGGGATGACGAGATCCGGCGGATTGTACAGGTACTTTCCCGGCGCACCAAGAACAACCCCGTACTGATCGGCGAACCAGGGGTGGGTAAAACAGCCATCGTCGAAGGACTGGCCCAACGCATCGTGGCCGGCGATGTGACTGAAACCTTGAAAGACAGACGGCTTGCCGCGTTGGATATGGGCGCATTGATTGCTGGGGCCAAATACCGCGGGGAATTCGAAGACCGGCTGAAGGCCGTGCTGAAAGAGGTGGAAAAAGCCGAGGGCGATGTCATTTTGTTCATTGACGAATTGCATACCCTAGTAGGGGCCGGGGCAGCCCAAGGGACCATGGACGCGTCCAATATGCTCAAGCCCGCCCTGGCCAGGGGCACCCTGCGCTGCGTGGGGGCCACCACCTTGAATGAATACCGCAAATACATTGAAAAAGATGCCGCCTTTGAACGGCGTTTCCAGCCGGTCAAAGTACAGGAACCAACCGTCGAAGACACTATATCCATTCTTAGGGGCCTCAAGGAAAAATACGAGGTTCACCATGGTGTGCGCATTAAGGATACGGCCCTGGTAGCGGCTGCCGTGCTGTCCCACCGCTACATTTCCGATCGATTTCCACCGGACAAGGCCATCGACCTCATCGATGAGTGCGCCTCCAAGCTGCGTATAGAAATTGACAGCCTGCCGGTGGAAATTGACGAAATTCAGCGTAAAATCACCCAGATCGAAATTGAAAAGGAAGCCCTGAAAAAAGAATCCGATCCGGCCTCCCTGGAGCGGCTGGAAAAGCTGGAAAGCGCTCTCGGGGACATGAAGGCGGAAATCCTCCAGATGAAAGCCCACTGGCAGAATGAAAAAGACTTGATCCAGACCATTCGCAAGATCAAGGAAGATCAGGAACGGCTTGGCATCGAAGCGCAAAAAGCGGAAAGGGAAGGCGACCTGGCCAGGGTTGCTGAAATCCGATATGGCACAGCCGCGGAACTGAAAGCCAGCCTTGATCAAGCCAACGCCAAGCTTGCCCGGCTCCAGGAGAGCAGCAAGATGCTCAAGGAAGAAGTGGAAGAGGATGAAATTGCCGAGGCCGTGTCTTACTGGACGGGAATCCCCTTAAGCAAAATGATGGAGGGGGAAAAGGAAAAGCTGATTAATATGGAGGAGCGGTTGGGAAAACGGCTTGTGGGGCAGACAGAAGCCATTGCCGCGGTTGCCAATGCGGTAAGAAGGGCCCGGTCCGGCCTGCAGGCCCCGGACCGACCCATTGGCTCGTTCATTTTCATGGGGTCCACCGGTGTGGGTAAAACAGAACTGGCCAAGGCACTAGCTGAATTCATTTTCGACAGTGAGCAGGCCATTGTGCGCATTGACATGTCGGAATATATGGAAAAGCATACCGTCTCCCGCCTCATCGGAGCCCCCCCCGGGTACGTGGGATATGAAGAAGGCGGCTACCTCACCGAGGCCGTACGCAGAAAGCCTTATTCCGTTATCCTTTTCGATGAAATTGAAAAAGCGCACCCGGCCATCTTCAATGTGCTTCTGCAGATTCTGGATGACGGACGCATGACCGACGGCCAGGGAAGAACAATCGATTTCAAAAACACCATCATCATCATGACGTCCAATATTGGCAGTCAGCTCATCCAGACCCATGCGGAAACACCCAAAAAAATGAAAGCCGCCGTGCTGGAGGCGCTGCGCGCGGGTTTCAAACCGGAATTCTTAAACCGTATCGATGAAACCATCATTTTTCACCACTTGACGCATGACATGCTCAGGGAAATCGTTCACATCCAGATGCGGGAGCTTATGAAACGCGCCATTCAGAAATACATCGGAAACCCGCTCTCCATGGAAATCCTGCAGGGGAAAGTCCATGAAGGCATGGCCCTCCGTACAGAGTTGAATGGGGAATCCATTCGTTTTGAAGGGCACACCGCCTGATTCTATGGTTTGCTTTCCATAAAGTGTCTATCAGCATAAGGATTTTTCCGGCTGAATAAGAACATATTAATGACATCCGGTTTAAAACCGGCACCCTGGCGCATTTACACCGGGGCGCCGGTTTTTTGTACTGGAAAAATTTATTGTAAATTTTTCCAACTCATCATACGTTACCGGTATTGACACACGCTCATTCGGATTCATTATTTCAGGATAATTGCTCAATAGACGCATTTGCTGCCGCGCATTTTACGTGCATCCGGCAACCAACATATTGGATCAAGGCGGATCGCATGAAACTGACCGTTAAGGAAAAACTGAACCAATTTATTAAACAATTTTCAAGTGACGACCGTGTTCTGATTGTCATCAATGCAGACCCGGACGCCATTGCCAGTGCCATGGCTATAAAGCGCCTCTTGTGGCGTAAAGTCCAGGCGGTAACCATTTCCAATATCAACACCATCGACCGGCCCGACAATATCGCCATGGTGGAACTACTGGGCATAAAGTTAGTTCACGTTAACAATCTTGATGACACGCGTTTTACGAAAAAGGTTTTGGTGGATTCCCAACCCAACCACAACGAATTATTTGAAAAATTCCAGTTCGATGCGGTTATCGATCATCACCCCGACACTAATTGCCGGGCCACTTTTCAGGATATCCGCCCCAAATATGGTGCCACAGCCACCATTCTAACCGCCTACCTGCGGGCCGCCAAGATCAAGCCGTCAACCAAGCTGGCTACCGCCCTTATTCTGGCTATCAAGACCGATACCAGCAATTTCGAACTGCAAACGATCATAGAGGATGTACGGGCCTTTCAGTATCTGTTTCGGCATTCCAACAAAAACTTAATTCGCAATATTGAACAGTCCGATCTTAAATCAGACTATTTAAAGTATTATAAAAAAGCACTTGAAATCAGGCGGGTACGGAAGGGACGCGTCTATGTTTCCCTTGGTCCGGTGATCAATCCGGATGTCTGTGTCCTGATTGCCGATTTTTTTATGCGGGTCAATTCCATCAAGTGGAGCATCGTCTGCGGGTTTCACCAACGAAAAATGATCATCATTTTCCGAAACGACGGTCTTAATAAAAATGCCGGCAACGTTGCCGAGCAGGGATTTGGTGATATCGGTTCAGCCGGCGGCCGCAAAAGTATGGCCCGTGCGGAAGTGCCCTTGTCCGAACTCAAGCCCAGGGTGGATTACAAAGACGACAAAAAATTGATGCAATGGGTTATTAACCGTATCGAGAAAAAAGCCAAGGTCGCGCCTACAGGAAAAAAACGTTGAAATACTACCCTGTTTTCTTGGATATAAACGCCAGGAAATGCCTAGTGGTCGGTGGGGGGTCGGTTGGAACCCGCAAAGTTATTTCCCTCGTGGAGTGCTATGCCATTGTCACGGTGGTCAGTCCGGAAGCAACCGAAAAGCTGCAAACCCTGGCCCATGAGGGTGTCATCACCTTGAAAAACCGGTCCTATCGTCCCGCGGACATGGAAGGCATGTTTTTGGTGTTTGGCGCCACCGACCAGGAAGTGTTGAACCGGCAGATCAACCAGGACGCCGAACGCCTGAACTGCCTGTGCAATATTGCCGACCGCCCCGAGGTCTGCAATTTCATTCTCCCCGCCACTGTGAAACGCGATGATCTGGTCATCGCCATCTCCACATCCGGAAAAAGTCCGGCTTTTGCAAAACAGCTGCGCAGACAACTGGAACAGCAATTCGGCCATGAATATGCAACCTTTTTAAGCCTCATGGGCGGCATCCGATCCCTCCTGCTCAAGGAAAAGCACGCCCCCGAGGAGCACAAACCGATTTTCAACCAAATCATAGAGAGCGACATCATCGACTTGATCAGGACCGGGCAAAAAGAGGCGATCAACAACCTGCTGCAGGATATCCTCGGTAACGGTTTTAACTTTGACGATCTATTGGAGCTTGACCATGGATAGCTTGTTTTTTGCCGTTATTGCTCTTTACGTTCTCAGTGCGGCTGGGTACCTGGCCTTTCTTTTCCGCCAGAAAGAACGTTTCAACCGGGTGGGCTTTTACCTGCTCCTCATTGGTTTCGTTTTACACACAATTTTCATCTTATACGGCTTTTCAGTGGCCGGTCATCTGCCGGTTCACAACCTCGGTGAAACCCTTTCCATTGCCGGGTGGGCGATTGCCGGACTCTTTGCCCTGTTTCAGGTCAAATACAACCTGAAAATACTCGGCGTGTATGCGGCGCCCCTCTCCGCAGTGGCCACGGTGGCGGCGGCCCTTCTTTCCACCGAACCGGTCCAGGCCGATAAAATTCTGGAAAGCTACTGGCTGTTCTTTCACATTGTCACTGTATTTTTAGGTGATGCCGCCTTTACGCTGGCTTGCGGACTCGGCATCATTTACCTTGTCCAGGAACGCACCATAAAAAACAAAACCCACGGCTTCTTTTTCAAACGGCTCCCGTCTCTCGAATTTATCGACTCCACCGGATATGCCTGTGTCGTTATCGGATTCACCCTGTTGACCATCGGCCTGTTCACCGGATTTATCTACGCCAAAACCGTATGGGGTAGATTCTGGAGCTGGGACCCCAAAGAGGTTTGGTCCGGGATCACCTGGTTGTTGTACGCGGCCCTTTTGCATGGCCGTGCCAGCCTTGGCTGGCGCGGCAGAAAAGCGGCCATCATGGCCATTATCGGCTTCATCGTTCTGATGTTCACGTTCTTCGGCGTCAATTTTCTGCTCACGGGACATCATGGGCCGTTTACAAAAATTTAAAACATACTGATTGTATGCAAGATATTGTCTTAATAGGGTTGAACCACAACACCGCTCCAGTGGAACTTCGGGAGTGCATCGCCTTCTCAGAGGGGGACGCCCGCGCCGCCCTGGCCCACCTGGCTGACATCCCGGTGCTGGATGAAGTTATGCTGTTATCCACATGCAACCGTGTTGAAGTGCTCCTGGTGAGCAAAAAGCCGGATGACGCTATTCAGGAAACGAAACGTTTTCTTTCCCGTTTCAACGATCTTCCCCTTGAACGGTTTGATGCATCCCTTTATGTCTTTAGAGGCGATGAGGCCGTCGGGCACGTTTTCCGGGTCGCTTCCAGCCTGGACTCCATGGTTCTGGGTGAACCGCAGATTTTGGGACAGATAAAATCCGCGTACCAGACCGCGACCCTGGCCAAGACATCCGGCGTTCTGCTCAACCGGCTGCTGCACCGTACCTTCTTCGTGGCCAAACGCGTCCGCAGCGAAACCGGCATCGGGGGCAATGCCGTGTCCATCAGCTATGCCGCCATAGAACTGGGCCGTAAGATCTTCGACTCACTGAAGGATAAAAAAGTGCTGCTCGTCGGGGCCGGTGAAATGGCCGAATTGGCCGTGGAACATTTGATCCGGCACAAAGCCGGGGACATCTATGTGGCCAACCGGACCTTTGAGCGAGGCGTGAACCTGGCCAAAAAATTCAATGGCCGCCCCATCCGTTTCGAAGAAATATTAGATACGCTCCGGCACGTGGACATCATTATAAGCTCAACCGGATCTGCTGACTTCATCATCCGCAAAAAGCAGGTCAAGGTGGTCATGAAGCAGAGGCGCAACAGCCCCTTATTTTTCATCGACATCGCGGTCCCGCGGGATATTGACCCTGATATCAATCGGCTGAACAACGCCTATGTCTATGACATCGACGATCTCAAAGGGGTCATCGAGGAAAACCTGGAAGACCGCCGCAAAGAGGCTGCCAAGGCGGAGCGCATCATCGATGAAGCGGTTATCCGTTTTCGCGAATGGTATGAAAATCTTAATGTGATCCCCACCATCGTGGCCCTGCGCGGCAAGATGGAAACGATTGCCGGGGCGGAACTGGAAAAAACGATGCAGGCACTCCGCCATCTTCCGGAAACCGACCGGGTCGCCATGGCCAGAATGATGCAGGCCACGCTCAACAAGATCATGCACAACCCGACCCAACTGCTGAAGAGTGACAGCCCGCACATCAACAAATCAGCCTATCTCGATTTTACGCGGCGCTTGTTTAAATTAGACGAATAATAAAATCGTGTACCACGATTTTATAAAACACTATTCTGAATAAATTGCTCTAAAGGTGCCAGCTATGACAAAAATTGCATTTCTTTTCCCGGGACAGGGCTCCCAGAAAGTGGGTATGGGATCCGATTTTTACAATGAATACAGTTCGGTGAGAGAACTATTTGACATGGCCGAAGAAACGGTGAAACTCAACCTGTCCCGCCTCTGTTTCCAGGGCCCCATGGAAACCCTGACCGAAACCATCAACCTCCAACCGGCCTTGACGGTGGTCAACCTGTCGGTTCTGGAAGCCATTCAGCAGGCCGGTCTTAAGGCCCATGTGACGGCCGGCCACAGCTTGGGGGAATACAGTGCACTAGCCGCCGCTCAATCCATTACCAAGGCGGATACCTTTGCCATGGTAATGAAAAGGGGCGAACTGATGCACCGTGAATCCCGGCGCAGTAAGGGGGCCATGCATGCCATCGTGGGGCTTGAGATTGAAGACGTCCAGGCCATTCTGCCCCAGGCTCAGGAACACGGAAGTGTTTCCATCGCCAACCATAATATGCTGCAGCAGATCGTTATCACCGGGTCACCCAGTGCCGTGGGGGCCGCCTCCGAGATGGCCAAGTCCAAGGGCGCGCGGGCTGTACCGCTGAAGGTCAGCGGGGCCTGGCACAGCGAACTGATCAGAGGAGCCGAAACCGATTTTCAAGTGTATCTCCAGGCCCTGCCATTCAGCAAACCCGCGATCCCCGTGATTCACAATGTCATTGCCGACAGGATTGATGACCCGGACGACATCAGGAAAATCATGGTTCAGCAACTTTGCAGCCCGGTGCGCTGGTACGACACCATGTGCAGACTTTTAGATGAAGAAATCGAGGTTTTTGTGGAAGTGGGGCCTGGAAAAGTATTGAGCGGCCTGCTGCGCAAAACCATACCCAGGGATTATCCGGCCAGGCTTTACGCCGTCAACGACCTTAAATCAGTTGAAGTGTTTTTGAACGACGTTTTATAAATCGTCGGGTTCAACCCATACGATATGATCTTTATTGATAAACCGGGTCTTGCCTACGGCATCTTTCAGGACAACGTCAACCATTACAATGAACGAAATGTCACTTCGGGTAAAGAGTTCCGACACCCGCTGGTCGGGAGAAATGTTTACCTTGCCATTTATGGTAGAGCCGTCGGTTGTCCTCACCGTAATTAGTCTGTACTCTGTGGCATAGCTTGTCTCCTGGCTGCTCATATCTTTTTCCTTTTTTGGTTATAGCGTTTGTCACAATAACGTTCCAAAACCTATGGTACTTTGCGATAGTTGCGGGGGAAAATAAAAGCCAGCGCAGATTGCCCAAACGCTATTATAATGTGTTTAGATTTCAGGCGATTCGCTATAAACCGCGCTTTACGTTAAACGGCTATCAGCCGTCATCTTTAGCTACTTGAATAAGATTTTTTTCTAAAAAATCTGTAGAATAGCGGTTGTCACCTTTTCACGCCGACCTAGTTTATAAACGGGTCTATTTTTCATAAATACGAATCTCGTATCGGAACAGACTTATGACAACCGGTATAATTATTAACATACACGCTTTAAATATCAATTCATACGCCATCATCCATAGTCTGGCAATAACAAATCCGCGTTTCCTGCCTTCGGCCTGGTCATCACTTTTTCACTTTACAAAAAAAAAGGCTTGTGTTATCTGATTTCTTTTCTTAAGTCTAAAAATAGATCTTGTATTATCAAGGATTCACTTATGAATAAAAAAGACACTCAATACTTCAAGGAACTGTTGGCCAATCGACTGGAGGATCTACTGAGTCAGGCGGATGATACGGTTTCCGGCATGACGACACCCAAAGAAAACTTCCCGGACCCCACAGACCGGGCCTCTTTGGAGTCGGATCGGAACTTTATGCTCCGGATCCGGGACAGGGAAAGCAAATTGATAAAGAAAATCAAAAAGGCCATTGCCCGTATCGAAAACGGGACTTTCGGCATTTGCGAAAAATGCGGTGAAGATATCTCCAAAAAACGGCTAAATGCCCGGCCGGTTACAACGCAGTGTATTGACTGTAAAACCAAAGAAGAAGCCTTCGAAAAAGCCCTTGGACTCTAGCGGACAGGCAGGGATAGACCTTCACATACAC
>JAOZRT010000165.1:4298-10122 GCA_029940035.1 Desulfobacterales bacterium | reverse complement strand
ATTTTATCTTCTCCAGTATCGGCAGAGCCTAAGGGCTCTGACCTGGCCCAGAGGGTCAGGTTTTTAATACTGGAATAAATTCGCCTCAGTTATAAGATTTTCCTTGGAAAATCTGTTGACAATCCAGCAACGCAATGTAATCATGTGAGCACCAATGATTACATGATTACATTGGAGGAACAATGATTCGCACTCAAATTCAATTGTCTGAAACACAGGCCAGCTTGCTGAAGCAACTTTCCATTGCCCGCCATGAATCCGTTGCCGCACTGATTCGCAAAGCTGTAGACCAGTTTCTGATCACCGGAAGACCCGACCGCCCGGTGTTGTACCGCCAGGCAGAATCAGTCATCGGTAAATATGAGGCCGAACAATCAGACATCTCCACAAATCACGATGCTTACCTAGATGCGGACTTTGGGACATGAATGTATATGTGGATACCTCGGGACTTTTTGCATTGATGGTCCACAATGACTACATGCATGTCAGGGCCAGGGAAAACTTTGCTTATTTTGCCACGCATAATGTCCATCTCGTAACCAGTTCTTTTGTCATTGTCGAAACAATCGCACTCATGCAGCGGAGAATAGGCCTTGCCCCGGTTCATGATTTCAATGCAAAAATACTGCCCTTGTGTGAAATTGTCTGGGTGGAGGACAAATGGTATGCCCGGGGAATGCAGCGCCTGTTTGCCGGAAACAATCGAAATGTGAGTCTGGTAGATTGCCTCGGATTTGAAATCATGGATTCATTGGAGATTGTATACGCCTTTGCATTTGATCGCCATTTCGAGGAAAACGGCTTCACTATTGCCGCTTTTCACGAATTGGATAATTTTTCTTGACTGGCCCCCCCCAATGTATATACTTCGGATATACATTGGGAGGAGATAACATGCTCGCAAAAATTCAAAAATGGGGCAACAGCCAAGGGATCCGCCTCGCGAAAAGCCTGCTTGCAGATGCTCGGATTAACGTCGGTGACGAGGTGGATATCCGTGTAACAGACGGCGTTGTGATTGTCACACCGGAAAAAAGAATTCGCGGGCGTTACAAGCTTGAGGACTTGGTGGCGCGAATCCCCAGGGGCTGCCACAACAGTGAAGTCGACTGGGGAGAACCGGTGGGCAGGGAGATTTGGTAATTGCCTGGCTATATCCCCAAACAGGGGGACATCATCGCTCTCACCTTTGATCCCCAATCAGGTCATGAACAAAAAGGACGGCGCCCAGCCTTTGTCGTTAGCAAGGACCTGTTCAACCGGCGAACAGCTTTGGCGATTGTGTGCCCGATTACGAATTCGAATCGTGGTTTTCCCTTCCATGTACCCGTCCCCACAGACAGCCGGCTTACGGGTTTCATCATGGTCGAGCAGGTCAAATCCGTTGACTATCGATCCCGAAAAGCCAAACGGATTGAGCCGGTCAATAAAGAACTACTGGAGGAAGTACTTTCCATTCTTGATGCCTGCATCTATTAAAAAAAGAATGGCATGTTTCGGCTAAGCCGAAACATGCCATTCTTTTTTACACAATAAAATTGCGCGGCAGTTTTATTGTTCGTTGATCGCGTCGGTCAACTCCGGCAGAAAGTCCAGGATGTCGGCTTCGATACCCACGTCAGCCACCTGAAAAATGGGTGCCTTGGTGTTCTTGTTGATGGCCACCACAAAGGGGTTGCCCTTGAGTCCGCCCAGGTGCTGAAAAGACCCGCTGATGCCGCAGGCCATATAGACCTTGGGCTTGACCGTCTGGCCGGAGGTACCCACCTGGCGGGATTTTTCCAGCCATTTGGCGTCCACGATGGGCCGCGAACAGGATACCACCGCGCCCATGGCCTCGGCCAGGTCGTCGGCAATTTCGATGTTGTCTTCGTCTTCGATGCCGCGACCGATGGAAACGAGCACGTCCTCTTTGGTGATGTCCACGTCGCCCACTTCCGCTTCCACGACTTCCAGGAAGCGGCGGCCGGCAGCCATATCCCCGGTTTCCCCGGACTTGTCCACCACGGAACCGCTGGCGGCCTTGCTCTCATCCGCCTGGAAAGAGCCCGCGCGCACGTTGATAACCGCCCCGGCAGAAACGTCACAGTTCACATGCGTGCTCACAGCCCCGCCGTATTCCTGGCGCACGATCTTCAGGGTGTCGCCGTCAAGCCCTTCGAAATCAACTGCATCCGGTACAAAGGGGCTGTCCATCTTGATGGAGAGGCCGGGCGAAAGATCCATGCCGAAAGTGTCATTAGGCACCAGGAGAATACAGTCCTGGGGCAGGATATTGACCAGGGCTTTGCGAATCATCTCGGCGTTGGGATATGCCAGTGCATCACTGTCGATCTTCCACACTTCCTGATAGTATGAGGCCACCGCATTGCACACCGCATCCACACCGGAACCTACCACAATCGCATTCACCGGTGCATCGGCATCGATCTTTTTGACAGCTGCCACCATTTCGAGAGCGGAATCATCAGGAACACCATCCTTGTACCCTATATATGCAAAAATCTGTCCAGCCATTATTTGAGCCCTCCTTTGGCTTTAAGCATTTCGATCAGTTTTTCGATAATCTCTTCGGTGCTGCCTTCCAGCATTTCAGCACCTTCACCAAATTCCGGAACAAAATAGTCCAGGCGTTTGACCTTGGCGCCTGCTTCGCCTACGGCATCGGCAGCAACACCCAAGTCACCTGCGCCGTGCACGGGAATCTCCACCGAGGCCACCTTGCGGATACCGCGGATGCCCACGTAGCGGGGCTCGTTGATACCCGTCTGGATCGACAGAACGCAGGGCAAGTCGATTTCGTTCATTTCCTGGTTGCCGCCTTCGATTTCACGCCCGACTTTGATTTTCTTATCATCGACGATCTCGATCTTGTTCACCAAAGAGGCATAAGGCAAATCCAGCATGGCGGCCAGCATGCCGCCCACCTGGGCTGCACCGTCGTCGGCCTGCGCCCCGGTAAGGATCAGGTCATAGCTACCTTTGTCCACAGCCGCCTTCAGGAGGGTCGCAATACCCTTGCCGTCGGAACCCTCGAAGGCATCGTCAGACAGAAGAATACCGTTGTCAGCCCCCATGGCCATTTCCCTTCTCACGACCTCTTCGGACTCCTCGTCACCCATGCTCACGACAGTGACGCTGCCGCCTGCGTTGTCCTTGATCTGAATCGCCTCTTCCACGGCGTAGTTGTCCCACTCGTTCACCGAATAGACCAGGTCGTCCCTCTCGATATCCGTACCGTCGCCGTTAACCTCGATCTCGTTTTCAGCGGTATCCGGGACTCTCTTCACACAAACCAAAATCTCCATGTTCTCCCTCCCGTTGTTGAATTTACGCTATATCTGCGTTTGGTTCTGATGACTGCTTTCTTTTCGGTCACCTTTTATATGCTATGCTTCAATGTGGCCTTCCACCAGTTCCGCCAGGTCGATGGCTTCCATACTGCCCTCCATACCGGCAACCTTGATGGCATCCTCGATATTCACCAGGCAGAACGGGCAGGCCGTGACAATCACATTGGCGCCAGCCTTGGCTGCCATCTCCACCCGCAGGACGCCCATGCGCTGCTCCTCTTCGGGTTCGTAAAACAGCATCAATCCGCCGCCGCCGCAGCAGAAGGAACGGTCACGGCACTTTTCCATTTCCACCCTTTTTACACCCGGTATGGCATCGATGGCTTCCCGGGGGTCGTCATACACGCTGTTGTGCCGCCCGAGGTAGCACGGGTCGTGATAGGTGTAGACGTTACCGTTGCCCTCGGATGCCTTCAGCTGAATAGCCCCGGATTTCACCTTGCGGGCAATGTACTGGCTGATGTGCTCCACCGGGGGGAGGCCGGCATAGTCGTTCTTCAGGGCATTGTAGGCATGGGGATCCGAGGTGACGATTTTCGAAACACCAGAGTTGAGAATGGCGTCCGTGTTCTGATCCTTCAGGTCCTGAAAGAGCATTTCCTCACCGAACCGCCTGACCTCGTTGCCGCTGTCTTTCTCGGCCTTGCCGAGAATCCCGAAGTCCTCCCCGGCGGCATTCAGAACCTTGGCCGTGGCCCTGCCGATATCCTGCATCCGGTCATCATACGAAGTGATGCTGTCCAGAAAATAGAGGGTTTCCGCGGTTTCTTTCTTGCCCAGGACCTTGACGTCGCACCCTTCGGGAAGTTCCTTGGTCCAGTCGGCCCGCTTCTTTTCCATTTTTCCCCAGGGATTGCCCCTCTTCTCCAGCGCGCTTAAGGGTTTTTGCAGGGACTGGGGCACCATGCCTTCGTCCACCATCCCGCGTCGCAGATCCACGATCTTGTCGATATACTCGATCCCCAGCGGGCACTCCTGTTCGCAGGCGCCGCAGGTGGTGCAGGACCAGATTTCATCCTCTTCAAAGATATTGCCGATCAGGTCGTCACCCTTATTAAAGTGAGCACCGTACGGGTAAAGCGGGTAGTTCTTGAAAACCAGGTCCCGGGCCTTGATGGAAATGAACCGGGGCGACAACGGCCGCTTGACCGCGTTCGCCGGACAGTTGTCCGAACACCGTCCGCAGTCCGCACAGGAATAAAAGTCAAGAATGTGTTTCCAGGTAAAATCCTCCAGCTTTTTCACACCAAAGGATTCCAGGTCGTCCAATTTGTCGTCAGGCACACCGTGCTTTACCGGCTTGATATTGCCCCGGTCGATACGCATGAAGAAAACGTTGAAAAAGGACGTGATCACATGGAAATGCTTGCCCATGGGCAGGAAACAAAGAAAGCAGAAAAAGACCAGGTCGTGGATGTAATACATGATGACATGGATACCCTGGAGGATGGAAATCGATGTCCAGGTCAGCATCACCTTGAATATCCACGCCAGACTCAAGGGGGCGATGAATTCGGCATGCAGCCCCTCCCGCGCCTGGGCCACCGCAGCACTGGCCTCGAAAAGACTCTCCGAGATCATGAGGGTGGAAATCATACCAAGCACGAACACGGCTTCAGAGGTGTGATCCTTGCCGTATTTTGGCGGCACGGCATACCTCTCCGGCTTGACCACGATCCGGCGGTAGGCGGCGATGCAGCAAGCCACCAGGACCATGGTTGCGGCATAGTCTTTAAAAAGGTTGTAAACAACCCCCAGGGGCCCGCCCAGGCCCGGCAGTACAAAGCCTTCTGAAATACCGATAATGACCAGCGATGTGGAACGGATACTCAGCACCAGAAAACCAGCAAAGATCATGATGTGAACAATGCCGGCTGTCTTGTAGCGTGGCTGGCGCCACTGCAGCAGCCATATCCGCAGCACCTTCACGATGCGCTCCCCAAAGCGGTTGAAGCGAAAATCCGGCGCCGCCAGCACCAGGGGTGCAATCCTGATGGCCATGATGTAGGTAAACAGGGCCATCCCGGCGATGGGTATCAGAAATGAAAATAACAAGGTGGGTATACCGAGAAAAGAATAATTGGCCGGTGCGATTAAAACGGGTTCCATTGGTTGTTCGTCCTTCCCCTTTTTTATGAAGGTATTTTATTCCGTATATTTAGTTGTTGCGTTTCAGTGAATACGCGCTCATTTTTTATTCGTCACCCGCTGGCATGTCAACAAGAATAAAATCGTGTTCCACGATTTTATGAAACACGACTGCGTCGCTCTCATAGGAAAGACCAAAATTCCTTTCTCTTCAACAGGCTGCATGGCATTTCGGAATTTTTCCGAAATCATCCGGGTTCCGACTCCACATTCTCAAAAATAGGGATCTTAACCTGAATTTATAATTTATCCCGTGCTTAAAGCAGTAGGGAATTCAAATTTAAAAGGGTGCTAACACAAATCCGCGGTACGGACAATAT
>JAOZRT010000165.1:0-4198 GCA_029940035.1 Desulfobacterales bacterium | reverse complement strand
CAAATTTCATGCATGGTTCAGGCTTATTTGCCGCCGAAACTATCTTCAGATATGGCGTTCACGGCCTCGCTGCCGACCAGAATGGCATTCATCTTGCCCCGCGTCACCGGCAGCATGGCATCGATAAAAAACTCGGCATTTTTCACCTGGCCCTCGTAAAAGGCGACATCCTTCTTCTTGGCCCCTTTGTCCAGATTCCGAGCGGCAATCACCGCACGCCACAGGAGCATCCAGGCCATGACCACATCACCAGCCACTTCCATGAAGGGATAGGCAAACGCAAAGGCATCCAGGGCCTTGGCTGACATGGCCATGGCGCCCATGTGCATGGCCACTTCTCCCAGTTTGTTGAGCGCCTCCTCAAGTTTTTTGCCGAGTTCCGCAAGAGCCGGATTCTCTTTGGCCTGGGCGATAACCTTCTGAATTTCACCCATCAGGTCCATGATCGGCCGGCCTTCGTTCATGCCCAGCTTGCGCCCCAGAAGGTCCATGGCCTGAATACCGTTGGTGCCTTCATAGATCATGGTGATGCGGCAGTCGCGCACCAGTTGCTCCTGGGGGTAATCCTTAATGTACCCGTAGCCGCCATACACCTGCATCCCCATGTTGCAGACATCATAGGCACGGTCGGTTACATACCCCTTGGCAAGGGGAATCAGGACGTCCACAATGCCATGGTATTTGGCCTTCACATCCTCATCGTCGGTAATATCGATCTGGTCGTCGCAGTTGGCCACATAATAGAGCAGGCTGCGCATACCTTCCACGTAGGCCTTCATGGTCAAAAGCTGCCGTCTCACATCCGGGTGCTGGATGATCGGGACGGACGGCGCATCCTTGTCCGCAAAAGACATCAGATTTTTGCCCTGTACCCTTTCCCGGGCATAATTGATGGCGTTTATATAGGAAGCGCTGGCGCAGGCAAAGCCCTGCATCCCGACCAGAAGCCGGGCTTCGTTCATCATCAGGAACATGGCCCGCATGCCCTTGTTCTCCTCTCCCAATAGGCTTCCCACACACGCGCCTTTGCCCCCCAGGGTGAGGGAGCAGGTGGAATTGCCGTGGATGCCCATTTTCTCTTCAATGCCGGTGCAGACGACGTCGTTGAATTCAGCCAGGCTGCCGTCGTCATTAACCCTGAACTTCGGCACCAGAAAGAGAGAGATTCCCTTGGTGCCCTCGGGAGCGCCTTCGATGCGTGCCAGCACCGGGTGAATGATATTATCCGCCATGTCGTGCTCACCCGAAGAAATGAATATCTTGTTCCCGGTAATGGAATAGGTACCATCGTCATTCTTGACAGCCGTGGTTGTCAGGGCACCCACATCTGAACCTGCTTCGGGTTCGGTCAGCAACATGGTGCCGGTCCACTCACCCGTGTACATTTTTTTCAGGAAAAGCGCCTTCTGCTGGTCCGTTCCAAAAGCTTCCACCAGTTTACCGGCCCCGTGGGTGAGCCCCGGGTACATCATGAAGGCATAATTGGCGCCGTTGAAATAGTCTGCGGCTGCCAGGGCAACGGTTCTAGGCATCCCCTGCCCGCCCCAGTCCGGATCCTCGGTCATGGCCACCCACTCACCCTCCTTGAACAGGTCATACGCGCGATGAAATTCGTCAGGCACGGTTACCTTGCCGCTGTCGAATTTGACGCCCTCCCTGTCCCCTATCTCGCGGGTGGGCAGGATTTCCTTGAGCGCCAGATTGCGGGCCTCCTTGACGATCATGTCCACTGTCTTGCTGTTAAATTCCACGAATTTGTCGTGCTCGCTCAGGGTGCCCACCTCGAGCTGTTCGTGAAGAACAAAATCAACGTCCCTGCGGTCTGCTATGCTCTGTGCCATGATTTTCTCTCCTTTCATTCGAAACAGTCAGCCACATTTAGGAGTATACTCCCTTTTCCAAAATCCGGGATTTTAAACACCGCCCGTGCTGGTACATGTTTCTAATGTCTGAATAATAATGTTGTAGAAAAAAGCAACCTCATTTTTTTAATTAACATTTAACATACTGAATTAACATCTTTTATCATAATAGTTAGCGGCTCAGGTTGATTGCCCTCGGTTACCAACGCCCTCAATAAACAAATCCACCAGGGGATCGGCCATGGACACCAGGTCGTAGTGCCCCCCGGAATGAATCCAGGTATTGATCACTTCGTCCACAGCCCCCAGGATGAACCGTTTGACCAGGCTCAAATAGAGGTTCTTGCGGATCATGCCTTCCTGCTGGCCCTGCTCCACGATCTCGGCCACGATATCCAGGTACATGTTGGACATTTCCTTGATCTGCTTCTCGGCCATGCGAAAACTCTGGTGGGTCTCGGACTGGTATAGAATGGCCATGTTCCGGTCGCGTTGAAACTCCGCCAGATGCCGGCGAACCAGGTTGCGGAGTTTGTCCACGGCGTTGTCGCCCTTGTTGACTTCCGCCCGAAAACCGTCAAAAACCTGTTTGGTCTTGTAATTGAAAAACTGGACCAGAATGTCGTCCTTGTTTTTGAAATAGAGATAGATGGTGCCGTCGGCAACACCAGCCTCCCGGGCGATCTGGGCAATTGTCGATTGAAAAAAACCCTGCTCGGCAAATACCTTGATGGCCGCTTCCAGGATGCGCTGATATTTGTCGTTGGGCCTTCTGCGCTTATTGATCGTGCACCTCCCATAGATATGCATGTTCTATCACGGACATGGAAACAATACATTTATGAATGAATATTCATTCATAATATAAAGGGAGGTTGGGAATGTCAAGCCTTGCAGCATTTTTTCTGGCCACATGTTTTTTTTATATTATAGCATCTATATCAGATTGTTATAGGATTTATTAATCGTCCCTTCCTTATATTAATAAAAAAAATGACATGCCTGGGAAAATGAACAAAACCTCATTATCCCGGTTGCCATAATTATGTTCCGATTCAACATTTGACAGGGAAGCGGAGCACATATTTTTTCAAAGCGCCATATTGCAAAGAATCTGCACGGCTAGCGTAGTGACCTGAAAGACCTCATGATAGGCGATGAAACCGATTACTCCCGGTGAGATTCTTCTTGAAGAATTTCTCAAGCCAATGGGCGTCAGGCAATATCGTTTGGCCAAAGAAATAGGCGTTCCAGCTCAGCGTATCAGTGAAATCGTATCCGGAAAACGATCAATTACCGCGGATACGGATTTGCGCTTATGCCGGTTTTTTGGATTATCCAACGGATACTGGCTGCGTGCCCAGGTACAGTACGCCTGGTACGGGTTCCAGACCCTGGGGGGCGAGGTGGGCGTGGATTCGGAAAAGGTGCGGCATGCCGTGCAGAACCGCTTTATCCACGATATGACTTTCCTTCCGGATAAATGGGTCACCATGGAAAACCCACATGTGCCCATGCGCGATACAGAAGGCGGCCAGTACCTCTTCCGGGAAGGTCAGACCATTAAGCCGGCTGAACCGTTTGTGGAGGTCAGCATGAATCCATCTTTATTTTAATTTCCTTTTCCTTCGTCTTCTTTATATTGCCGGAGGACACTTCTGGCGTGGGTCCGGACCCGGCTCGAGGGATCCTTGAGCGCCAGAATCTGCAGGGTTCTTTTGCCTTCTGGAAAATCAGCCAGGTTGTCCCCCAGGTACTTGGTCATGCGAAAGCGTGCGCCTGCTTCGGTTTCCGTTAACACCATGTCATTGACGGTTTCCAGGGAGCGATACGTTGCCCCGCCATTTGCCTCCATACCGGAGATGATGGCAGCCCTGACCACGCGATTCTGCTCAACTTCCAATTGATCGGCAAGCAGATCGATATGTTCCTCGCCTTTAAGTCTCCCCAGGGACCTGGCTGCGGCACTGCGCACGAATGGGGCATCATCCTGCAGATAGGGGCTGATCACCTCGCCAAGGGCTGGGTCACCCATGTTTTCCATGGCCTTGAGGGCTACCCCGGTTTCTGAAGGATCCCTTGCCCCCTCGAGTGTCGCAATAAGATCCTCCCTGATCAGTTCGGCTTGTTGCGGGTCGCTCTCTGCCAATGTTTTCCCGATGGAGCCCAGGGCCAGCAGGGCTGCATTGGCCATATCCGCGGTATCCACATCATCCCGGTTCTGGCTGATGTTGACCAACGATGCAATCGCCTCATCCGTTGCATTCTCGACCCCGCCCAGGGCGACGATGGCCCTGACCCGGTTCCAGGTACGGTAATACGGGTCATCCATGACG
>JAOZRT010000495.1 GCA_029940035.1 Desulfobacterales bacterium | reverse complement strand
CCGGAATATTCAACCAGCTTTCTCAGCAGCAAATGATCGAGTGCGTCGCCGATGGCATGGATGCGGGTGCTGCGGGGGATCTCCATTACCGGTGCACCGCTGTCCTGCAATTGGTGGATAAGCTTGTTGGTTCTGCTCTCGATTTCATCGAAGTCCAGCCATTTTTCTTTTGCACTTAAAAAAATGGTTGCGAGGATGGAGAGCGGCAGTACCGGGACCACATTGGCAATGGCTTCCATCAACTGGCGGCACAGGTTGTCAACAACCGGAAAGCGTTCCCCGCGGTCCAGCTTGCTGAAATCGATGCCTTCTGTTTTGCAGTAATTTTTTATGGAAACAGGGGATCCGAAATTCACGCCGGCATACCCGTACCTGCGCCAGCGGCTGATCATCATTAAAAAGAAGGTGCGCCCAATGAAACCAACCGTTGTGCGCACAACAAACCACCAGCTTTTTTTTTCAGATCCAGGGTCAAGAGACCGAACCAGGCTCCTGTCCTCAATCGTCCGGTCGTAGTTGATGCCCACGGGAATGAAAACAATATCCCGATCGCTTTCAAGATCGAACTGCCTGAGCATGTAATCCACCAGCCCGAGTTTGGGCTTGTTCAGCATACCATCACGGCTCAAGCCGCCTTCCAGAAAAACAGCCTGGCAGACACCCTCGCGGGTGGCCATATGGATATAGCGTTCTAAAACCCTTCGGTAAAGGGCGTTCCCGGACTTTCGACGTACGAAAAATGCCCCCATGGCCCGGATGAGCATCTGCAACGGCCAGATTTTAGCCCATTCGCCAACAGCGTAGGACAATGTCGTTCTTTCCGCAGCCAGAAAGGCTACCAGAACGTAGTCCATATTGGAGCGGTGGTTCATGGCGAATATCACGGTGGACCCTGTGTCAATTCCGGCATATTGTTCGTCTTGAACCAGGCCGACACGCACGCGATAGAGCATGCGCGCGATCTTCTTGGCGATCCAGTACCCGATACGAAAGTAGAGATAAGCGTTGAATGAAGGTACGATTTCACGGGCATAGGTAAGGACCTTTTTCTGGGCAACTTCCCGGGGCATCTCTTTTTCCGCGGCATAGGCCTGGATGGCATCGATAACAGCCGGATCGTAAGCCAGCCTGTCGATGAGAACCTGTCGTTTGGTCAGCTGGAAAGGCCTGATTTCAATGTCCAGCCGGCTACCGATCTCATCGATGACGCGGCTGATCCGCCGGCGCAGAAACCAGCGTGTACTGGGAATGAGCACACGGTCGAGGATTGCCCCCAGGGCGATGACGATCAGCAGGATGAACAGCCAGGTTGAAATGGTAATCTGTGCCGGCATGGTTTTCCTCTATTTTTAACAGTATGATTTTTTACAATTTTACTTGGTATCTGCTAAAGGCCGTGCCGCTCGGCCAGCTTTTCGAACATCACAACCAGTCCGGCGGCAATGGTGTAGATCATGTCGATGTGGAGGTTTTCTTCGGCATTCGCGTCAAAAAAAATGTTCAGGTCCGATGCAAGCCCGTCTTCAGGTTTCCAGTAACAGATCAGAATGGGGAACCTGGACAGCGGGTGGAGCACCAGGGAAATGTCTGATTCGTAATGGTTCTTGACCTGCCGGCCGTTGAAAATGTGGATCATGTCCTCGAACAGGTCTGGATACGTGTCGGCGATATGTTTGAGCGCTTTTTCACCGCGCTGTTCGAACAAAGGGTACCGGGTCTTGCCGCCTTTGAGTTCCCGGTAGGGAAGCCAGGTGCCTGATGCAGGCTGCCCCTGGCCCTTAGCTATATAGTTGAGAAGAGGTCCCAGCATCCAGCCGTGCACGTGGATGTCAGTGTAGATGTTGCCGCTGGCATCGATCGTGACATCCTTGCCCAGCATTTTCAGCGTAAGCCGCTCGTTTTTGAAGGGTTCACCCAGCCTGCGCGCGGCAGTTTCAAGATCTAATGCGGCGATGGTGCTTTTGAAGCGTTCCAGGATGTTTTCAAGATCCCGGTCGGAAGTCGACCGGACCTTTTCCTGACTGCCATATTGTTTGACGATGTCTTGCGGGATAACAGGGCAGTCGGCCAGCTGTTTGCGTCCCTGGAGCACCGCCCCGGCAAAGGCCAGGCAGGTGGGCAGGTTACACTTCCGGCAGTTGGACTTGTCCAGAAGCTTGAAAATTTCCATTGCATTGTTGAAACCGGCCATATGTCACTGTCATACCCGGGGTAAATAGATGCTGAAGTCGGTTCCGCCATCCGGATTGTCGGCAACGCTCATGATGCCCTTGTGTTTTTTGATGATTCCGTAGGCCGTGGCCAGGCTCAAACCCGATTGAACATCCCCACCGTCCTGGTAGAAGGGCTCGATAATGCGCTGTTTGTCTTTTTCGCTTAAGCTCATGTCAGGGAGGCTGATGACGATGGAAATGTAATCACCCGGTTCAATTTCCCATGCTTTGGCTGCTTCTGTTTCCAGAACCGTGTTGTCTGTCTGGATGGAAAGTTCCCCGCCATCGGGCATGGTCCGGGCTGCCGTATGAAAAAGGTTGAAAAGAGCACGGCCGATGTAGGCCCTGTCCGCCTTTACCCGCTGCAACCCGGAGCAGAACTCGACGGTTGCCTGAATCTGTTTTTTGCTGAAATCAAAATCGTCCAGGGTGGTTTGGATGGTTTCGGTCAAATCGACTTCCATGAAATCATAGGGG
>JAOZRT010000494.1 GCA_029940035.1 Desulfobacterales bacterium | reverse complement strand
ATGATGGTTTTCAACTGCCAGGACGATGCCCTGAAAAACGAAAGCAGGGCCGTATCCTCAGAGAAGCGTTCTATCAGCGCCCATCCTTTCGAGAGAGATGTCCCGCCTTTGAAGGTTAATTGGGAACCCCACTCCGGAAGGTCAAACATTTTTTTCAGGGTCCAGCAGGCCCAGAAGTCCTTTTCAATAGTTGCAGGCGGCAGACCCAGTTTGTCCTGGGCTTGCTCGCAGACCACTTTTCTGCGGTCTTCAGTAAATAACAGGAATTCGTTCATATCAGTTTTATTCCTTGTTTTTGCCCAGCCGCCGCATTATGTCGGCGATCCAGGCAGGTGCATAGTGTGCAGCAAGACGTTCCTGGTTCCCTTGCCGCCATAAATCCAATGCTGATCTCTCAATCCAGCCAGAAAGCTCGTCAACGATTGAGTCCGTGAATGATGAGCACCACTCCGGGATTTGTAATACTGACACCGTTTTTTCCCGTAGATCAACTCCAGAAGAATTGTCTGAAGCGTCTGATAGTTCACAATGATTGATCAGCTTTTTAAGATATGGGCGTGACGTTGGCTGGAGGACAGTCTTTACATGTGTTTCTATTGTTTCCGATGGTGATTCCCCAATTTTTTCCAATTCAGCAATACACGCACCGATCCCGTCTGAGTTTTCAGCATTGCCGATTCGCTTTGCAAGGCAATCATTTAGAGTCTTGTTCGTGACCATTAGGAAACGAGTCTTTTCTGGAGCAACTTCGCCATTTACCAATGCCTGGAGCCAGATGGATAGCGTATCCCACAAATCTGTAGATCTGTCACCAAAAGGTTTTGCTATCCAAAGGGTTCTCAATCACCTGATCCGGCGGGCACATGGCAATAGCAGCATAATAAAACGTCCCGCTGTAAGCTTTAAAATGCTTCATTTGCCGGCACAGAATAGTGTTTTTCAGCTTTAAATTGGTCAATGTCAACGACGTTGATTCACCACTACCAGGCGCTACCGACTGTTATGTATACATATGCTCTTTCAGGTCCCCAGGCAACATCGACACCTGAATGCAGCCCGAATTTTCTGGCGATATAGTATCTGAACCCGGTTCCTATGGTGTGACGGCTGGTGGCGCTTCCAAGTTCCCCTATAGTGTCCGCAACCCGGCCGGCACCGGTAAAACCAATAAAACTCCAGCGTGTAGAAGCCTGATAGCGCGCTTCAACCTCACCCACGATCACCACTTCATCCTGGTACCGCAGGGCGGGTATTCCCCGCAGGGAGATAAACGGCAGCGCATAGAACGGTGTGTTGCCTTCAGCAAGATCTCCCTCGAATCTCAAGGCAAGGTTCACTTTTGGATGAACCTGGAACCACGTCAGCCAGGATGCAGCGTACATCTCATAGGTGAAGTCACCCCCTATAGACGGGCTGTGAAATATTGCGGACACCCCGGCCTTGTTGCCCTGGGTCGGCGTGATGGTGTTATCCCTGCTATCATACAGCAGCGTCGGTCCCGCCCCGCCGTCACTTGAATCCAACTGGGCAGGAGATATCCCCGGAATGGTTTCGCTGAGATCGATGGTAACTTCCGTGCTCACTATGCTGTACTGGGCGCCCAGGAATATATCACTGTTGAATAAGCGGTAGGCCAGGTCCTGAAACAGCACAATCCCGTCGATATTGAAGGGAATGGATGTATCTGAAGGAAGACCATCCTCTCCTACACCGTAAAAATCCAGGTTGAACGCTGCATAGCCTAGCGCTCCCAAATAACGGAGTGAATCGTTCATCCAGTTGTTGGAATATCCCCCGGCGACAAACCAGCTGTCGTTGAGGGTATAGGCCGCTGCAACACCGGTTATACTCGGTGGTTTCTTCCGGACCTCTTCTGCCAGCGGTTCTACAGATTCCTCAGCTTCGTCCGGCTCTTTATTCTGCATGTAGGCCAGACTGATGCCCAGCCCAAATCCCCCCAGAGCCGGCTCCGAAATGATGATCGGTATAGGTAAAATGCCGCCCACCTTTTCATCATCCTCCTCTGACCAGCCGCTGACGTCAAATTTGCCGTCCTGAGGATCTGTAAACCGACCCCAAAAAGCCGCGGCAAACACAGTGCTGTTCGAAACAAGAACCAAAACCGCTATGAAGAATAGAGTCTTTATCAATATATTGGCATCCTTTTCGTGCAACCCCCATGCTCGGTGTTTAGATGGGAAAACGGGTATTCAGTCAGGCTACGAAGGTTATGAAAAGCATACAACTCTTGTCAATCGGTTGAACGCCTTGTTGCGGTCTCTAGTTTCAAACCCATAGGTTAACTTTGAATTTTACTAGAATCGATATCCCAAAACAAAATTCAAATTGTCACGATCTTCGCCATGGCTGTACATCATAGAACAGCTCCAGTGCCTTGAAAGGCTTTTATCGAATCCGATCAGACCGGCCCATTTTTCAGATTGCAGGCCGACAACTGCCTATGAAACCGTACCATCTGACCGGATCAGCTGTGCGACAATTTCTTCCTTGGTATCTTAATAGCCATGGATAGCTCGGCGTCAGCGGCTTCCACATAGGAGGTGATATATTGTAAATCCACCGTGGCAAAGATATTGCCGCCACCGCCGGCAAGGGTGGTACCTATACCGTAGACAGTGGTATCTGTGCGGTTGTCCTCTATGGTGGAAACATCACCCGGCTGGATTAAGCA
>JAOZRT010000021.1:24510-31051 GCA_029940035.1 Desulfobacterales bacterium | reverse complement strand
GGGCGCATAAGAGGTATAGGTCCCATAGCATTCATCATGAAAATGAACCACTTTTCCCACTTTATGGGCGGCAATGGTGGCGATAATCTTTTCCAGCCGCGCATTGATCACGGAGGTCCTTGCATAGTGCAGGTACATCAACTGGCAGAAATAATGAAACATCTTCCGTGGATCGTCAGACATGATCGTGAGTCCATCAAAAAGCCTGCCCTGGACACGATTGGCCAGCCCGCTGAATACACCCATGTTCAGTGCGGTTCCGTTTATTTCCTGGATCTCGGGTTCTCCGCGAAAGGGGATTCCCACCTGTACCCCTTGCTTTATCAGGGGTTCCGGTAACGGGGGAATCTTGAGTTCTTCCTGTTTCTGAACGATCAGGTAGAAGGGATGGTTGCCGTTCGGGCAGTATTCCTCACAGGCGTAGCACGTGACACAATCGTGCAGCACCCAAGAGTCTTCACTGTTAATGATCTTCTCGATTTCAACACGGGCCATATCCTCATCGAGCTCAAGATGCTGACATTTAACCAGGCAGTCGTGTGTCCCGCAAGCAAAACACATGTCTTCATCAAACTTCAACTCATACATGGGTTCCTCCTAATTCAACCTAAGGTGAGTGCTCAACTTAGGTTCAAGTTATACCGGTTGTCATAAATCTGTTCCGATACAAAGTTGGTTTTCTATAAGAACTGTTTTTTCGAAGAAGTCAAATTATCTAAACACCTGAGTGAGATTATCAGAAATGCATACCTATTGTAAAGAGCAACACGGCTTGCGCCCCATCCAATGATGGACGACAGGGTAAACCATGCCCTTAAGCATTAACCAGACTTTTTCCCAAGTACTACACGCCCCCAAAAGCGTCATTATCCATATCGATTGCCGCAGGGCATCCACAAGAGGTTGCGACGCACGTCCGGGTGATGGAGATGCCCTTGGTCCCGGCGGGATCACCTTCGATGCGGGCCAGCACCGGATGGATAATATTTTCACAGAGACGGAGTGACTCTCAGTTTCCCCTTAATACGTTCTCTGGCTTGCGGTGAAAGCGTTTCGTTGGAGAGGACATCTGCCGGGTCATGCACGGTCATGCGACTCAACTTCCTCAAGGTCATTAATTGGCTTCTAAACCGGTAGCAATACCGGCACATCATAAGATGCATCCAGACCGCCATGCGCTGATGAAACGGGAGGGCCGCATCCATGGATTGGGATACCTTGCGCGAAACGTCTTTGCAGCGGAACATCCAGCAATTGGACGATGTAATGCCAAGCTTCTCACAGACCCTGCATGGCAGCCAAAAACGTTTCCTGAACAATGTCTTCGGCTGTTTCCCTGTCTTGGACCCTGGCCAGGGCAAAACCAAACAGGGCGTCGCCATATTCATCCACCCCGTCATCCGGGTTTATTTCCAGGGGGCCTTTCATGCGCCATCAATATCCTGAAACCTTACACCGTTATTTATTGACAGCCCGCAATCCAACTGGTATGACCTCTTACCACTTCTATGATCAAAGGCTTTCCCGATGCCGGACAATCGATTGATACCACTGAAGCCCAACAAGCATGTTGAAGATGTGCTGGTCACCGGCATTCTGGACGGCACGTTTCCGATTGGAAGCGCTTTTCCGAATGAGCGGACGTTATCAGCCCAATTGGGTGTCACCCGCCCTACCCTTCGCGAAACACTGCAGCGCCTTGCCAATGAAGGCTGGGTGACGATTCAGCACGGCAAATCCACAATCGTCAATGACTACTGGAAAACAGGCGGGTTGATTCTGTTGAGTACATTGGCAAGGTACGGCAAAAATCTGCCGGATGGATTTATTGCCCACCTGCTGGAGATTCGCCTGGTGCTTTTGCCGCCGGCAGCGCATTCTGCTGCTCAAAGGCAGCCTGAAGCAATTTTAAGCCACCTCGGCCAAATCGATGGTCTTGCGGACGATCCGGAAACATACACCGATTACGACTGGGACCTGCAGACGCTTTTCGCCCGGAACTCCGGCAACCCTGTCTATCTTTTAATCCTCAATGATTTCGCATCTGTTTTCCACATGATTGCCAAGCATTATTTTGCCTATGAAAATTCGCGCAATGCTTCTCTGCGTTTTTATCATGAACTTGCAGACGCTGTTTTCCGACAAAGCAATGATATTGATCAAATCGTCAGGAACGCCATTATTGAAAGCATGCAAATTTGGGAAACCGTCAAGGAATAAAGATATGCGATTAAATGAGACACCCACTGTCTGGGACCTGATCATCATCGGCGGCGGTATCACCGGGGCCGGTATTCTGCGGGAAGCAATCCGCATGGGCCTGAAAGCGATTCTGTTCGAGCAGAAAGATTTTGCCTGGGGAACATCCAGCCGTTCGTCAAAGATGGTCCACGGGGGTTTGCGCTACATCCGTGAGGGACGGCTTCTTTTGACTAAAAAATCAGTAGAAGAACGCGAACATCTCTTGCGGCAGGCCCCCGGCCTCGTCAATCCCCTGGGATTCGTATTACCGGTATACGCTGATCAAAAGTTCGGAAAGCGGTCTCTGAAGATCGGGCTGTCGCTGTATGACGCCCTGGCAGGGAAACGGCAGCACGCTTATCACGGTCCTGATAAAATCATGGAAATGCTGCCCCATATCAAGCAGGAAGGGCTGGCGGGCGGCTTTCATTTTTTTGATGCACAGGTGGATGATGCCCGCCTGGTATTGCGACTGATCGATGAATCAGTCGCATGTGGGGCAATCGCCCTGAACTATACGTCGGTTACAGACATCACCCGGAACGCACAAGGAACGGCAACCGGTGTTGTGGTACAGGATACGGAAACCAAGGAAACAAAAACTTTCCAATCATCGGCCATCATCAACGCCACCGGTTCCTGGGCAGAAAAACTGCACCCGTCTCCCAAACCCCACCTGCACTTGCGCCCCTTGCGCGGGAGCCATCTTGTATTTTCAGCCGATGCCCTTCCCTTGAAACAGGGATTCAGCTTTATGCACCCGGCGGACAATCGGGGAATATCCATCTTTCCCTGGGAGGGAGCCGTCGTGATGGGCACCACCGATCTGGACCATGAAGGTGATCTTTCAATAGAGCCCAGAATTACAAAACCGGAAGCCCTCTACCTCATCAATGGCGCCCGCTTTTTCTTCCCTTCCCTGAACCTGACCTTGAAACACTGCATCAGTACTTTTGCCGGCATCCGACCTGTTTTGAGCGAAGGCAAACGGCCACCGTCAAAAGAGTCCCGGGAGCATGTGGTCTGGCGCGACAGGGGCCTGGTGACCGTAACCGGTGGCAAACTTACCACCTTTCGCAGGCTTGCCTGGGATGCCCTCAAATGCGCCAGGCGGTATCTACCACCTGAATCAAACATCAACCGCAAGGCACCCATATTCGCGGCAGGTCCTCTTGAACCTGAAATCGATCATGGGTTAAGCGCTGAAACATGGCGCCGGCTATACGGCCGATACGGTGCGGCCGCGGATACGATGATTGCCGCTGCTGAAAAACAGGATCTTTCCAGCATCCCCGGCACGCATACCTTGTGGGCTGAGCTACCCTATCTGGCCAGGCACGAAAACATACGCCATCTCGGGGATCTGCTGCTGCGGCGGGTGAGAATTGGTCTGCTGGTGCCCCAAGGGGGAAAAGCCCTCTTGCATCGCATTCGCAACATCTGTAACAATTCCCTGGCGTGGGATGACAGCCGCTGGGATCTGGAAATTCAAACCTATCTCGATCAGTGGCGTCATTTTCATGCGGTCCCTCAAGTGGACCCTGAAACAATGATACAGAGCACGCATGAATTTCAATCCCTCGAAAAGGCCTCGTGATGACAAAAAATCTTATTCTGGCCATAGATAATGGGACCCAAAGCCTCAAGGCGCTGATATTCGATCTTGAAGGCCGGCTGCAGGCCAAGGAGATCGTCCCGTTTACCCCTTATTTTTCCGATCACCCCGGGTGGGCCGAACAGGACCCCGACGTCTTTTGGAAGGCACTCTGCAAAGGCTGCCAGAACCTGTGGCAGCATAAAGAAGTGGAGAAAAGCCGCATTGCCGGCGTGGCGTTAACCACCCAGCGGGCAACCATGGTCAATGTGGACCAAAAGGGCAACCCGCTGCGGCCGGCCATTGTGTGGCTGGACCAGCGCAAGACATTCGGGCTACCATCGGTGGGCGGCCTATGGGGCACCCTTTTCACTATTGCCGGGCTGCGCAAAACCGTGGCCTACCTTCAGGAGGAAGCTGAGGCAAACTGGATTCGCACCTACCAACCCGACGTATGGGAAAACACCCACAAATATCTGCTGCTTTCCGGTTACCTGACCCATCGCCTGGTGGGTGAATACGTCGATTCCATCGGCTGTCAGGTGGGATATATCCCCTTTGACTACAAACGGCAATGCGAGTCGCGGGACTGGGATTGGAAATGGAAAGTCCTGCCCGTGGAACCCGACCACCTGCCCCTGCTGAAGCCACCAGGACACATTCTAGGTGAAATCACGGCCACAGCATCAAAGGAAACCGGCATACCCAAAGGCCTGCCATTGATAGCGGCCGCCGCCGACAAAGCCTGCGAGGTCATCGGTTCCGGCAGCCTGGAACCCAACATCGGCTGCCTGAGCTATGGCACCACCGCAACCATCAACGTCACCCACAAAAAATATATAGAGCCGATTCCGCTGCTCCCGGCCTTTCCGTCCGCTGTTCCCAAACACTACGCCATCGAGGTTCAGGTGTATCGGGGCTATTGGATGGTCAACTGGTTCAAGCAGCAGTTCGGCCACCCGGAGATGATGGAAGCCGCTCGGCAGGACCTGGAGCCGGAAGCGCTTTTTGACAAGCTGATTGACGATATCCCGCCGGGTTCCATGGGGTTGATTCTGCAGCCCTACTGGACGCCGGGCCTGAAATCACCCGGGCCTGAAGCCAAGGGCGCTGTCATCGGCTTTGGAGACGTCCACACCCGCGGCCATCTGTATCGATCCATTCTGGAAGGCCTGGCCTACGCGTTGCGTGAAGGCAAGGAACGCATCGAGCGCCGTACGCACGTACCGATTACCAGCCTGAGGGTTTCAGGGGGCGGCAGCCAAAGCCGCAACGCCATGCAGCTCACGGCCGACATTTTCGGACTGCCCACCGCCAAACCGCACTTATATGAAACCTCCGGGTTGGGTGCGGCCATAGATGCGGCCGTGGGCCTGGGGCTGCACAAAGATTTCAAATCAGCCATCAGCGCCATGACCCATATAGGGGATGTATTCGAGCCCGACCTCAACAATCACAAGCTTTACGACGCCCTCTACACGGATGTCTATAAAAAGATGTACAAGCGCCTGAAGCCGCTGTATGAGCGCATCAGACAAATTACCGGATACCCGAAATAAAAGCTAAAGAAAAAGGGCATCGCCTTATAATTCAAGGGACGCCCTTTTAAATGAAATTGAAAAAAATGCTATACAACAGTTACATTTATTGCAGAAGGACCTTTCTGTCCATCCTCAATGTCAAACGTAACACGCGCACCTTCATCAAGTGACTTGAAACCTTCCGCATTAATCCCGGAATGATGTACAAATACGTCCGGACCGTCTTCCTGCTCAATGAAACCATACCCTTTACTGTTGTTAAACCATTTAACTATTCCATCAGCCATTGTTGCACACTCCTTATAATTTTTCATAGTTCCAAACTTCGGGCTGCCCCATTGGCAAATGGATCTTTCCTTCAGTACGAAACCGGCCCCATTCAATTCGGGCCATTAATGATTTAATTACAAATATGCTTCTATTTAAAAAATTTCAAGCTTTCTTTTTTTTTGACAGTTTTATTCACTTACCTTATGATCGCCCTTTATCGTTATACTGATACTGACAACCTGAATACCCAAAGGAGCCCTCATGCCCCATATCACCCTGCCTGAAAAAGGCTCGTCCCGAGAAGACATCCTGTTCGCATTGAAGTCCATGAAAACAGGTGATGCCGACTGGCACAACGGGCAGCTGTTCGGTCTGATCTACGATGCCGGTGAAGAAGTGGAAACATTGGTCAAAGAAGCAGCCTCCCTTTTCATGATCGAAAACGGCCTCAGTCCCATGACTTTTCCCAGCCTTCTGAAAATGGAGAATGAAGTCATATCCATGGTATTGTCTTTGATGGAAGGCGACCATGAGACCGTGGGCTGTCTGACAGCCGGCGGAACGGAAAGCATATTCATGGCCATCAAGTCCGCCAGGGACTGGGCCCGCCAGGAAAAGCCGGAAATTGAAAAGCCGCAGATGGTGGTGCCAATGACGGCTCACCCTGCCTGGAACAAGGCGGCTCACTACCTGGGCATCGACATCGTCATGGTCCCGGTGAATGACGGTTTTCGCGCCGACCCCCGCGCCATGCAGGACGCCATCAACGAGAACACCATCATCCTCGGCGCCACGGCCGTGACCTACCCCCACGGCATGGTGGACCCCATACCCGCCATCGGCGCCCTGGCCGAAGAAAACAATTTGTGGCTGCACGTGGATGCCTGCCTGGGGG